>NZ_CP107870.1 GCF_036013645.1 Streptomyces sp. NBC_00490
GACGCGCCGCCGCTACGCGGCGGATCCCGCGCTCCGCGCGGGAAGGCGCGGAACTCCGTTCCGCGCTGGATCACTCCGTGATCCAGGATTCTGACCTTCGGTCAGAATCGTTCGGTACAAGCCTGCTCCGCAGTCTCGTACCGAACCTGACGCACCCTCCGGGCGCGTCAGAGGCAGCAGCAAGAGGAGCGGCCTGGCGGGTGGGGTCAGTTGAGGTGTGTGACGAGCATCCATGTCGCCATGGCCAGGAAGAGCACTCCCACAATCCGGGACATGGTGTATCCCGCCTTGGTGGGTTCGGTGGCGTCGTAGTCCTTCACGAACGGACGCTGGAGCGGACGGTTGGCCTTCCACAGCAACTGCGGCCTGAACACCTGAACGAGCCCCATGACTATGAAAAAGCACAGCACTACGACGAGCACTTCGCCCTCCTCACCTGAACTGCCGGCAGGCATGCCTTCCGTCAGATCCGGTGCCCCCGTTCAGAGCACGCACGCCGCGTGTGCAGGGGCGGGCGGTGGCGAGGGTGGCCCCGGGCTGCTCCCCTGCGTCGGGATCGGTCCGGCGTAACGAGGTGTCGGACACTCTCGGCCGCTTGCTGTGTGTCACTCTTCTAGTCGGCTTGAGTCTGGGATAATAGTCGGGTGCCTCTTCGCTTGAGGCAGGCGCGTGCAGGGGTCATCATTTTGGAAATTGGATGGGATCTGGGTTGAGACGGGATTCCCTCTGAATACGTCCGAGAATGCGAGGCATTGTGGCTCAGATGGAATTGCGTCCACATCAGGCTGAGGCTGTCGATAGCGTCGCCCGTATTCTCGGAACACCGCCTGGCGGCCGTATTCCGCCGGAAGGGCTGCGGACGCAGGTTATCGCTGCTACCGGCTCCGGGAAAAGCCTGATTGGCGCGGAGTCCGCGCGCCGTCTGTCCGCCCGTCGTGTGCTGGTGGTGGTGCCCACGTTGGATCTGCTGACGCAGATGGCCGGCGCGTGGCGTCGGGCGGGTCGGTCGGGCGCGATGATCGGGGTGTGCTCGCTGCGGGCCGAGGAGAGCCAGGGCCTGCCCTGCACGACCGATCCCGACGAGCTGCTGGCGTGGATGGAAGGGCTGGAGACCGTGACGGTCTTCGCGACCTACGCGTCGGTGGGTCTGCGGATCCTCCAGCGTGCCCACGTGGCCGGGCTGGGGGTGTGGAGCCTGATGGTGGTGGATGAGGCCCACCGGACCAGTGGTGATGGTCTGCGGCCGTGGGCGGCCGTGCACGACCAGGCGCAGCTTCCTGCGGAGCGCCGCCTGTACATGACGGCGACGCCGCGGGTGTGGGAGGCCGACGGCGTGGGTGAGCGGCCGCGGTTGGTGGCGTCGATGGAGGACGGTTCGCCGGTGTTCGGGCCGGTGGCGTACAAGCTGTCGTTGTCGGAGGCGATCGGGCGGGGCATCGTCGCGCCCTATCAGGTGTTGTGCCTCGACATCCGCGACCCGGATCTGTACGCGGCCTTGAGCAGTGAGGACACCGGCTCGGACGCGGTCCGCGGCGCGCGGCTGGCAGCTATCCAGGCGGGCCTGATGCAGGCTGCGGTCAAGGAGCGGTTTCGTCGGGTGTTGTCGTTCCACAGTCGGGTGGGTGAGGCGGAGGCGATGGCGGCCGCCGTGCCGGTGACGGCCCGCCGGCTCGCTGAGGACGAACCGGATACGTATCCGCCGGCTCGGCAGGTGTGGGCGGACTGGCTGTATGGCGAGCATGCCCCCGGCCACCGCCGCCAGGTGCTGGATGAATTCGCCTCTGATTTCCTCGGAGGGCCTGCGTTCGAAGGTGAGGATGTGCGGGCTGAATTGCGGGTCCTTTCCTCAGTTCGTGTTCTCGGAGAAGGTGTCGATACCGCTGAGTGTGATGCCGTGCTTTTTGCGGATGCGCGGGGTTCGATGGTCGATATCGTGCAGATGGTCGGACGGGCGCTGAGGTTGCATCCGGGGCGTGGGAAACTCGCCACGTTGATCGTTCCGGTATTCCTCGGACCGGACGAAGATCCGAATGAGTTGCTCACCTCAGAGGCTTACGGCACCCTCAGTCGGCTCCTCGGAGCTCTCCGGGCGCACGATGCTGTCACGATCGAGGCGCTTGCCGATCCCCGTCTGCGCAGCGGTAGTTGGGTGTCCGAGGACGGCGACAGCGAGGACCTGGCGGAGGACGCTGGTGAGGACGGCCAGGAGCAGGATCTTGTTCCGGCGGTCGGGGCTGCGGCGGCGGGGGTGCTGCGGTTCAGCGAGGAGCGGGACCCGGCCGTGCTGACGCAGTTCGTGCGGCTGCGGGTGATCGACCCCGAGGGTGCCTACTGGCTGCGCGGCATCGAGGCGGCCACGAGGTGGCTGCGCGAGACCGGTAACAGCGAGCTGCGCGTGCCGTACACGTACGTCACGCCGGAGGACTGGCCCGGCATCGGCGGGCATCCACTGGGGGTCTGGGTCGCAGATCAGCGCCGCTACTACGCAGCCGGGACCCTGGAGGCCAAGCGGGTCACCACGCTGGAGAACCTCGGCATGGTCTGGTCCGTACACGCCTCCGCCTGGGACGCCGGCCTCGCCGTCGCCCGCGACTACGCGACCGTACACGGCCACTTCCTCCCACCGACCTCCGCCATCTGGCAAGACATGGCGATCGGGATTTGGGCGAAAAACCAGCGCGCGGCCGCGAAGACGGCTCGGGCGAACGCCGCACGGCGCGCCGCTGGAGAGACCGGCATCTCCAGTGCCGGGGAGCTGTCACCGTCCCGGCTGGAGGCCCTGGAGGAGATCGATCCGGGGTGGTGCCCGGAGTGGGAGATCGGATGGCAACGCTGCTATCGGCTGCTCCTCCGCCACATCCAGGCCGGCGGCACGCTGCCTACCAAGACGGGCGAGCTGGTGGTCCAGGGCGAGGACCTCGCCGTATGGATCGCCGGACTGACCGCCGCGTGGGACACGCTGACGCCGGCCCAGCACTACCTCCTCGAGAGCCTCGGCGTCGACCCCGAACAGGGACCAGAGCTCCGGCCGGTACGGAAGTCCCAGGAAGAGCTGTGGGAACGCAACATGACCGCCGCACGACAGTTCCACGCCCGCGAAGGACACCTCCGCGTACCCCGCCAACACCGCGAAGATGTTGATGGCGAGTTGCTCGGGCTGGGGTCATTCGTCGCCAACGCCCGCAGAAGGGCCACCAAACTCAGCCCCGAACGCCGTGAAGCCCTCAACGCGCTGGGGATGCGCTGGTAGACGGTACGGGAGCAGCTCGTGGCGGGGGCACTACCCGGCCTCAAGACTCTCCGGTTCTTCACCCAACGACGCCAACCACCTGGCTGTCCTCTGGGTATTGGGGTGGTCCTCGCCCAGCACCCGACGCCGACGCTCCAGCGTCTCCTCCCCCAGCACACGCGCCTGCCTCACCCGACCCACATCCGCGAGGTCGACGGCCAGGTTGGACGCCGTGCGCAGCGTGTCCGGATGCTCCAAGCCCAGCACCCGACGCTGCACCTCCAACGTCTCCTCCCCCAACACCACCGCATCCCCCACCCGACCCACATCCGCCAACCAGATCGCCAGGTTGTACGCCATGTCCAGCGTGTCCGGATGCTCCAAACCCAGCACCCGACGCAGAACCTCCAACGTCTCCTCCCCCAACACCACCGCATCCCCCACCCGCCCCACATCCGCCAACCAGATCGCCAGGTTGTACGCCATGCGCAGCGTGTCCGGACGCTCCAAACCCAGCACCCGACGCAGAACCTCCAACGTCTCCTCCCCCAACACCACCGCATCCCCCACCCGACCCACAGCCGCCAACGCGGCGGCCAGTCCGCCCGCCGTGAGCAGCGTCTCCTCATGCTCCGGCCCGAACACCCGACGCAGAACCTCCAGCGTCCCCTTGCTCAAGGTCAGAGCCTCCTCGTACCGTCCCAGCGCCTGCAGTCGAATAGCGAGATTGTGGGCGCTGGTCAGGGTGTCAGGGTGGTCGTCGCCCAGCAGGCGCCGACGGCGTTGGAGAGTGGCGTCGTCCAGGGCGCGGGCGCGTTCGTGGTCCTGGGTGCCGTCGTAGGCGCGGGCAAGATTTGTGGCAGTCCACAAGGTGCCCTCGTGGTCCGGACCGAGTTGCCGGGACCATGCGTCGTGCAAGTGCTCCAATCGGTCCCGCGCGGCGTGGGCCTGGCCGCGGTCCATCAGATACCAGCAGGCGTTGCGCACGATGTCCCGTCCTGCCTCAGTGGTGATCAGTGCTGGGTCGGCGGCGAGGAGATGGGGCAGGAGTGCCTGCCAGCCGGGCCATGTCGAGGGCTCGCGGACGTCGCCGGGGTCGGCAACGGTCAGGAGGGCTTCGGCGTTGCGGGCTGCCTGCTGCAGTTGGTCGGGGGTGAGTTGGTCGCGCAGCAGGGTCTGGATTAGGCGGTGCACCTGCACGGTGCCGTCCTGGATCCGGGCCAGGCTGTGCCGGGATATCGCACGCAGGGCTTTACCCGCGGGCAGGCGACCAGCCAGAGTCTTGCGCAGGGGTGGGGATGCCCCGTCGGGGAGGGTTCCGGTGCAGGCGGTGGCGGGGAAGGGCTCGGGGGCCAGCAGGGCCAGGGCGGCCAGCAGGGCGGCTGAGCCGGGGTGTTCGGCTGTCAGGCGGGCGGTGGTCAGACGGACCTGCGCGGCCAGCGCGACGGGGTAATCGTGCGGCGGGTCCTCCTCCAGCACCGCAGCCGTGCTGCGTGCCAGCTCGGCTCTCAGGTCCGCAGCGGACAGGCCATGCATCGTCAGCAGGGCGGCCGCCTGGGCCAGCGCCAAAGGAAGGTCCTCCAGGGTCGCGGCGATGTGATCGGCGTCCGCGTCGGTGAGCACGGCGCCCTGGGCGTGCAGCAATGCCACCGATTCGATGCGGGAGAGGGTGTCGACGTCGAGGGGGAGGGCGTGGGCGTGCCAGTGCGGGTTGCGGGAAGTGATCAGCACATGCCCGGGGCCGCCGGGCAGGAACGGGGCGAGGGCGTCGGGGTCTTCGGCGTTGTCGAACACCAGCAGCCAGCGCGGGCGGGTGCGCAGGTGTCCCAGCAGTGCCTCTACCGCCGCGGCCGGGGACGTACCGACGGGTGCGGCGCCGGTCCGGGCGGCTAGTTGGGCGAGCTGGTCGGGGATGAGGGCTGGGTCTTCGGCCGGGATCCACCAGGCCAGTTCGTACTCGCCAGCGAACCGGTGGGCGTATTCGATGGCAAGTTGAGTCTTGCCTACTCCGCCGCGGCCGTGCAGCGCTTGGACAGCTACCCGGGTGTTCGCAGACAGTGCCTGGCGCAGCTGGACGAGGAGGATGTCGCGGCCGGTGAAGGAGGCGTTGCGAGCTGGCACATTCCATGTCCTTGGCAGGGATCCCGGCAGCCGCGGGCCACTCCCGCCACCCGCCCGGGCTCGCATCCCCTGCGGCCGCGGCGGCGGTGTGCCAGGACGGTTCGGGCCGGCCACCGCGCGCAGCAGAGCTTCGCGCGCGTCATGGTCGTCCAGGCCGAACAGAGCGGGGGCGAGCAGTGGGCGCAGGATGGGGGGCGGGGTGGTGTCGGCGATACGAACCGGGACGATCTTCTCCTGCACGGCCATCTTCGCGGTCCACTCCGGGGTGGTGAACCGCTCGAGCTCAAAGTAGGCCGGGGAGAACAACGCCAGCATCCGGCCCCGCTCCAGAGCGGCGTTCATCTTCAGGACGAAGTTGTCGCCCGCACCCCAGTCCCAGTAGTCCAGCTCCACCCGATGCCCCGCATCGGTCAGCTGCCAGGCGATCCACTCCGCCCACGCCCGATCCGCCCCCGCGTGACTGATGAACCAGACTGTGTCCGACGTGCCGTCAGACGCCCCCGTACCACTCATCCATGCCCCCGCACCGTGCCGCCGTACGTCACCAACCACCTTATGACCAGCGGCCCTTGACCGGCCCCGCGTTCACCAGCATCCATCCCAGGCATCGGGAGGGTTCGGGTACACGGTGCACGCCGTCGACGCCAACCCACAGCGATTCCGGCGCTCGGCCGACGGGAACGCTGATCGGCAGCGCGATGCTCCTGGTCGGCTTCCTCGTCATGATGATGGGTCAGCTCGCTGGTGGTCACCGGAAGGGTGGCGGCACACCGTAAGTCCCGTCCGAGTGATCCGGTTCGGATCTGGATGACAAGGGCACTGCAGCGGTGCCGAGGAAGACGTAGCCGCGCTTGTCATAGTGATCGCGTCGCTCGCGCTTCGCGGTGAAACAATCGAGCGAACTGAGCACGGTGCGCGGCCGAACGGAAGCGCTCATGGCGAAGGAGTCCAGCGGCGCCCTGCTGCCCCATGCCCGGTCTGCTGCGCCGGCTGCGGTCGACGCGAGCGCGGAGGCCCCGCCGACGCGCAACACGAAAAGGACGGCGCCCCGATCCCCCGAGGCGCACCCTCACCCGTCCCCGCCCTTCCCTTTCCCTTCCTTCTTGTCTCGTCGGGGGCGTGGGGGTGCGCAGAGGGGGATGTCGGGCTGCAGACCATGCCTGGTCAGGGGTGGTGAGCTGCGGATACACCGTCAGACCCCGTAGAGGCACGGACCGTTGTCGGCGGGGATATGGGCGGGGTCTACGACGCGGATGCGAGCTGGGTCGGGGGCGGGGTTATCGCATCATGAGCGTCGTGCTGGGCTGAGGGCGCCGGCCAGTTGGGCCTCGCCCCGGTCGGAGGCGGGCGATCGTAGGCGCCTGGAGCCCAGGGCTGACGGGTTGTTCGTCCGCCTGGTCACAGGTGAGAGAAGTCGCCTGCGTGGGGGGATCGCGGTGGTGATGATCTGAAGATGGCAGGACTCGGGGGACGCCGCCAGCGGCGTAAGTGGCAGGTGATCGGGGCTCTGGGCGTCCTGGCGATCGTGGTGAGCGCCGTGTACGTGGTTTGGCAGCTAATGCACGGTGGTCTGGGGCCGTCCGACACGGCTGGGCTGGTAGGCCTGCTCTTGGGCGTGGCCGGGCTGGTGGTCGCGGTGGTGGCGCTGCGCAAGCCCATCGAGGGCAACGACGCTGAACTCGCCCGCGGCTGGGCCGCCACGCTGGCCCGGCAGGTCGAGGAGGGCGAGAGCGGGGTGTGGCGGCAGCTGCTGGGCGACGACACCCGGCGCATCAACCTCACCTACAACCTCCACCCTGCTGCCGCCCGCCCTGCCGTGGCGCCGGCCGCCGGGCGTCTGACCACCGAAGGCTCGGGCCCGGTAACGCTGCCCGACATCGTCACCTACTACCGCTCCACCCAGCCGCTGCGCCTGGTCGTCACCGGCGCTGCTGGCGCGGGCAAGACCGTCCTGGCCCTGGAGCTGATGCTGGCCCTCCTCGACGGCCGAGCCGAGGACGCCCCTGTTCCGGTCCGTATCCCGCTGTCCCGGTGGGACACCGAACGCCAGTCCCTGCCCAAGCTGCTGCAGCAGCGGTTGATCGAGGCTTACGACTGGCCCGCCGACCTGGCGGCCGGCCTGGTCCGGCACGGCATGGTGCTGCCGGTCCTGGACGGCCTGGACGAAATGGACCCGCCAGCCCCCGACGGCTCCCCCGACCCCGCCGCACCCCGCGCCACCACCGCCGTCCAAGCTCTCAACACCTACCAGCAGGGCCGTGATGCCGGGCCCCTCATCCTGACCTGCCGCACCCACCACTACGACGCCCTGGCCGCGCACACCGAAGTCCTGGACGCCGCCCGCATCACCATCGCCCCCGTCGGCAACGTCGATGCCCAGGCCTACCTCACCGACCGTGCTCTCGGCACGGCCCGCTGGCAGCCCCTGCTCAACCACCTGGCCGCCCATCCCAGCGCGCTCCTGGCGACCGTGCTGTCCACCCCCTGGCGGCTCTGCCTGACCGCCACGGTCTACCACCGTGACGGCGACCCCGGCGAACTCCTTACCCTGCCCAATGCCGACACCCTGGACCGTCACCTCCTGGCCCGGTACATCCCCGCCGCCACCCGCACCGCCCCCAACCCCCGCGGCTACACGCCACAAGACGTCCACCGCTGGCTCCACCACCTCACCACCCACCTCGACCCCACCGGCACCCTCCCCACCACGACCCCACAGGGCGCGGAGGCCACCGACCTCGTCCTGCACGAACTATGGCCCCTCGCCGGACGCACCCGCGTCCGCACCACCGACGCCCTCCTGACCACCCTCGCCGTCCTCACCACCCTCCCCCTCGCCTGGACCGCCCCTCAACAGCTGACAGGCCTGCTCGTCGCCCTGATCAGTGTGTTTGCCGTCCTGGCCGGAGTGTTTGATATCACAACCGACAGCCCCAGGAGTGCAGCGAACCCGCTCAGGACCCCTCAAGGACGCAGGAAGCTCGCGGCCGGCCTCCTGGTCGGGCTCGCGGCCGGGCTCGCGGCCGGGCTCCTGGTCGGGCTCGCGACTGGGCTCGCGGCCGGGCTCGCAGTCGGGCTCGCATTCGGGCTCGCGCTCGGGCTCTCGCTCGGGCTCACGCGCGAGCCGGGCGCAAATCTCGGAGCCCGGGCCGTCATCAGGAGTGACGCCCTGGCCGGGCTCACCTTCGGGCTCACGTTCGGGCTCGCGGCCGGGCTCCTGCTCGGGCTCGCGGCCGGGCTCGCAGTCGGGCTTGCATTCGGGCTCGCGACCGGGCCCGTATTCGGGCTCGCGACCGGGCTCGTAATCGGCGCGCAGGCTTCGCGGCGGTATGCGGTGTTCCTTCTCTGCTCACGCCGCCGCCTGCCGTTCCGGCTCGCCCTGTTCCTCGACTGGGCCGTCACCGCAGGACTCCTCCGCTACAGCGGACCCGCCTACCAGTACCGTCACCGCGAACTCCAGCACTGGCTACGCCAACACCCCCACCCCCCAACCCTGCCCTGAACACAGGGAGCGTCGCGCTGTTGGCTCTGTGCGTGAGTACAGGAAGCTGAGGCGAGGTTGATGGGAGGTTCGGCCGGACGCAGGCGACGGGCGGCGTTCTCCTGGCGCTCCTTGTCGTGCTGCGCGTGCTCGCTGAGCGGGGCATCGCCTGGCCCCCGCCCAAGGGCTGGAAGAACGAGCTGACCGCACGCCGGCGATCCGCTGAGCACAGCGGCTGCGCCCCCGCAGCATCTGGCCGCGGCCCCGCCCGCGGACATCCTCGCCTTCGTCTGACACCCACGCGCTGCTGCGCGACTCCGAGGCTGGCCACCGGGTAGGGGTGACCGCCATCGGAGTGCCCGGCTCAGCTGCCGCCCAGCGTGCAGCCGCCGCGGGTACAGACCACCCAGGCCAGCAATTCGTTGTATGCGCCTAGCATCTTGATGGTGACCTGCTGGACGCCGCCCGAGATCGGGATCCGCAGCGGTCCGCTGAGGGTCGCGTTCTCATCCTCGTCCACCCATGCACTGCAGAGGGGGTAGCCCGTCGACATGCTGCCGTTCATCCCCTGGGCGCAGAGCTGGCGGGGGGTGCTTGCGGCGTGGAGGACGCCGGACACGCTGGCGGTGTATCCGTCGGTGAAGTTGATCGTTCCGGTGGCGGTGCTGTTGCCGTAGGAAAAGCCGAAGGGCATGGGCACGGGGGCGGCTTGCGCCGGCGCGGCGAAACCAATGGACGCCATCAAGGCCACCACCATCACCATCACCATCAAGAGCTTGCGCATGGCTCTTCCTCTCCTCGGACGAACACGGGCGCCCGGACAACCGGGTGGAACACCCGGTTGTCCGTCGGACGAAGCCAATCAGCAGCCCACAGACCCTGCCAGAGCGTGAAGCAGCCACGCGTTCAACAAAAGACCGAAATCCTCTACTCGCCCTTAAACAACCGGAATCGGCCGCAGGTGGGACTACGAACGTTCAAGAGCTGGTCCGGGGCGAGAACGGCGCCCAATCTCCCGAGGCGCACCCCACCCGCCCCCACCCTTCCCCTTCCTTCCTCGTCTCGTGTCGGGGGCGTGGGGGTGTGCAGAGGGGGATGTCGGGCTGCAGGCCACGCCTGCACGCTCCGCTACTAACGACGTGGTGAGCGATTGAGGTCGGGGCGTGCTGGCCTGGCGGGTTGACTGATGAGCGGTCACCGCATGGCGGAGCGGTCGGAGACCAGGCTAGCGATTGCCAGATGGGTCTCGTCGTAGTACTCGCGGTGGCCGATGTATCGCTGGAGGGGCCGCCACTGCTTGTGTTCGGCGTTGGCGTGCTCGACGCAGATCCGCTCAGAGGATTGGGCATGGCGGGCCTCTTCCCAAGCGGCCGTCTCCTGGGCCGGCGTATCCGTCTCCGGTTTCTTCGGCGGCGCCTGGACCTGGTCGGGAAATTCCTTGGCCAGTCCGCGGTATCCGGCATCGACCTTGGCCCTGACCTTGGGATATTTCTCGAACAGGTCGCAGATGCCTTCGGTTTTCAACGCTGTCTGGTCATGCATGCGGCCGGGCCGGACCGCTCCGGTCCACAGCGTGCTTCCGCTCTCGTCGGTAATCACGGTGGCCTTCTTGGTGTTCTGCCTGCGCTTGCCCGAGACGAAGGCGCGGCGACCGGGCTTGTTCACCTTGGGGCGCGGACCTGGACCTCGGTGCCATCGATCCGAAGCTCAACACCCTCGGCGGCGTACGCGAAGACGTCCGCCAGAGTGCGCAGCCGCAGCTCGGGCCTCCCAGGAACGGCGAAGCCGCGAGCTGCCAGCAAGGGGCGGATCTCGTGGACGGCACGGGTGACCGTGGAGCGGTCCACGCCGTAGAACGCCGCCAGGGCGGCGTGCGGGAGTTGGAAGCGCAGGATCACCAGGGTGGCGATCACCCGATCGGCGAACACCAACTCGTGGTTCGGTCCGGCGCCGGGCGCGCGCAGACGCTCGTGGCCTCGGCGTTCGTGGAGCCGCCCTGCTTCGGAGGCCATCCCGGGGTTGGCCAACTCGCTGATCAGTGCGCCGAGCCGACGCCGGGACAGACCGGTACAGACATGATGGGACAGGGCCGTGCGGGCCAGGGCTTGCGTCACACCAACACCCAACCCGCGCGGCCCTTACCACGTCACGTCCCACTCCTGTCGGCTTGCGCGGAAGGGGTCGATACTGTGATCGCATGACGTCTGACTCCGCCTCACCACCCGCGAACCTCGCCTTGATGCCCAGTGCGGAGTTCGCCTTCCCTGGCCCACTGCGCGACCAACTCGTCGCAGCGATCCTCGACGGTTCCAAGACCTCTACGACAGGGCTCGTCGTCGACTACGAGCATGAGGGAGAGTCCCTTCCGGAAGTCGGGAGCCGTTCGGTGGTCATCGACTCGGACGACCGTCCGGTCGCGGTCATTGAGGTGACCGACGTGCGCGTCGTCCCTCTGGCACAGGTGGACCTCGCCCACGTGGTGGACGAGGGGGAGGGGGACACCAGCGTGGCCGAATGGCGGGCGGGCCACGAGCGGTTCTGGCACAGCGAAGAGATGCGTGCGGCGTTGGAGGACCCCGAGTTCACCGTGGACGACGCGACGCTGGCGGTTCTGGAACGCTTCCGTCTCATCACCGACCTTCGCCTCGCCGATTGACCATTCTCCTATCGCTCACTACGTCGTAAGAGCCGGTTTCCCGCAGGTCAGGACGGCCTTAGGTGGGGAAGGGGTGCGGACGCCGCGGACGCCGACCGCGTCGGGATAGCTCTAGAGGCCACCCTCGCGCGGGGAGGGTGGCCTCTTCCTGATGTGAGACCAGGAGCTACTTGCCGCCAGTCAACGCCTTCAGGACGAGCGGAGCCGCCTTCTTGGCCCCCTTCGCCACTAGGACGGCCACCCCTCGCGCAGCCTTGTTGGCGAGGTTGCCGTTCTGGTGGCCGTTGACCGTCTGTCCCATGACGTCACCGATGTACCCGTTGGGATCACCCACGACTTACCCCTCTCAGGTGGAAACCTGCCTCCAGATAATGCTGTGGCTGCACGCCGATTAGCCGGTCGGTACGGGGGCGTATCGGAGTGCTCAAGGGCGGGCGGAAGCCCGTGGCCGCGCGCAAGTGGAACGGCGCCCATCGCAGCGCGAGCGCACGAGCTGCCAAGGGAGGTGCGGCGCCCGATCCCCCGAGGCGCACCCTCACCCGTCCCCGCCCTTCCCTTTCCCTTCCTTCTTGTCTCGTCGGGGGCGTGGGGGTGTGCAGAGGGGGATGTCGGGCTGCAGACCACGCCTGGACAGGGGTGGTGAGCTGCGGATACACCGTCAGACCCGGTAACGGCGCAGACAGTTGTCGGCGGGGTTGTGGGCGGGGTGGGTGGTACGGGTTGTGGGCGTGGTCTGGGGCGGGGTTATCGCATCGTGATGCTGGTCGGGCCTTGGTGGTCGGGGTTTCGGTACGGGGTGGCTGGTGGCGTGGAGGTGCGAGCGGTGCCGGGAAGGCGGCACCGCGGCATGGACGCGGAGGGCGCGCTGATGCGGGATGTGGATGCGGGCGGTGGCGACCGGTTGGCTTTGGCGGTGTTGGCGCAGTACCGGATGGCGACGACCGAGCAGATGCACCTGTTGATCGCGCCGGATGTGCGGATCGAGCAGACCCGGCGCCGGCTGGCCAAGCTGCGGGCTGAGGGCCTGGTCGACCGGATCACGTTGCCGCAGGCGGGTCGGACGCGGGTGTGGTTCGCCACCCACTACGGCGCCGATGTGGCCGCTGAGTGGCCGGAGCTGCGGGAGTGGCAGCCCGCGAAGTTGGGTGCGGACCGTACCGCGGCCCGGCTGCGGGTCGGGCACGCGCTGACCGTCACCGAGACCGGATTGGCGTTCGTCCAGGACGCCCGTCGCCACGGAGATGTGTGCCCGCCGTTGGACTGGATCCCCGAGGTCTACCACTCCCTCGGCAGCGCCGAAGCCGTCATCCCCGACGCGCTGCTGTACTACCGGCGCAGCCTGCGCGACGGCGAAGGCTGGTCGCTGCTGCGGGCGTTCGTGGAGGTCGACCGGGCCACCATGGGCCCTGAGCGCCTGGCCGCGAAACTCCTCGCCTACGAACGGCTGTACCGGTACGTACCGGTGACCGTCGGCCGGCCTCGAGGAGCCGCGTACCAGGTGCCGTCGGAAGACTGGCGGCGACGGTATCCGATCTTCCCGCGGCTGCTGTTCGTCCTGGACGGCACCGGACCCACCGGCGTCACCAACCGCGTCAACACCCTGCGCTCCGGCGCGGAGCTCACCAAAGCCGACTTCCTGGCCACCGTACCCATCCTGGTCGCCCCCCTCACCGACATCCTCCACGACGGACCCTCCGCACCCATCTGGCGACCCGTCACCACCCCCGCGGAACAGGTCACCTGGACGTACCGGCGGGGTGACTGACCACCCCACCCACCGCCCCTTCCTTGCCGTCATCCCGGCGAGTGACAAGGAGCCGAAGGAGCCGCCGCTGAGGCCACGTCACCGCTACGGTGCGGAGCAGGAGCCGAGGCAGCCATCCCGCGGAACCGCTGCCCCGTGCCACCCCAACGCCGCGCGGAGGGTCATCAATATCCGCGGTACAGAACGGCCCCTGCCGACGACAGTTGGTGGGGGCCGTCCCGTGCATCGAAGGCTTCAGCTGACGCGACGGGGTCCGCGGCTGTGGGCCCCGTCGCGTCAGCAGCCGAAGAGGAGCAGCGTGGGTTCGGTGTGGTCAGGAGGTGAGGACCGGGGGCGTACCACGGCTCCCACCACCCCGACCATAGGCCAGACCACGACTCCTGCGACCCCGACCACAGGCCAGACCATGCAGGTCAGCGGCCTGCGCAATCACCGCGACCGAAACGCTGCGCAACCGGCACGCCTCAGGACCGGCCGCCCGTCACCCGCCTCCGGCCTGACCTCCACCACCCCGACCACGACCGTGCTCCACCCCGACCGAAACCCCGACCACAGACCAGACCATGCAGGTCAGCGCCCTGCGCAATCGCCGCGACCGAAAGGCTGCGCAACCGGCCGGGCCAATGCGCAGCGACCCAAGCCAGCCACCACTGCGCAGCCTGCCCACCACCCCCATCGTCACCCCGGCTGCGCAATGGGCCGGGACAGTCTGCGCAGTGGTCGCAGCCGCGGCTGCGCAGCCGTCACAGCCGATGCGCAGCCGCCGCGGTGTCGATTGCGCAGGTCCGGCCCGGCCGATTGCGCAGCCGGATGTGAGGCAGCTGCCCGGGCCGGGAGCATGCCGCACCGCCCTCCCCCGCGTCTGACGCAGTGCGCGGGCAAGAAGACGCTGGTCACCGCCGGTGTCGGGTTTTCGCCTGCTGGCTGTGAGCTGCGGATTCCCGGGCACGCCGGCCTTCGTCACCTCGAAGGGACGGCCGCCGCTGTGCGGTCAGTCCAGGATGCCGAGGTCGGTGTCGGGGCGGCAGTGCGGGCACGGGTCCACGCCGTCCGTGAGCGCCCGTACCGCCTGCTCGCGCGCGGTGCCTTTGGCCCCGACCAAGCCGTGAAGCCGACCTCCTAGTGCCGGTGCCACACCAGCGTGTAGCGCCAAAACAGTCGTCGGTGCAGCCGTGCACCGGGTAGCGCCTGGCGGGCGTCGCGAACGACGTCTGCAAAGGTCATGGTCGCCGGTCGGGTCGGGGCGGTCATTGAGGCTGGTCGCGGGGCCTTGCGGCCCTTGTTCTTGATCCAGGCCATGGCGACGTTCGCCGGAATGGCCACGGCGTCGATCAGGTAATCGCTGCGACGCGGGTGATAGACGCCGACGACGACCAGGGTTCCGCCGGACGCCAGGTGATGGCGGAAGCAGGTGAGGGCGTCGCTGAATGGCATGTGGTGGATGGTGGCGACACAGGTGATGACGTCGTAGGGGCCAGGCGGCACCTCCTTCAATGCGTCTCCGACAGTGAAGGTCACCGGGGCGGCGGGGTCTGTAAGCCCCCGCGCGCGATCGACGATCGTGGGATCGACGTCGATACCGTGCACTGCTGCGGCCCGTGAGGCCAGGAGTCTGGCGAGGTCACCGCTGCCTGATCCGACGTCCAGGGCCCTGTTGAAACGTCTGGGGAGCTGGCGCAGCATCCACCGGTGGTAGTGGGCGTTATGGTCCCAGGGGTGGGTGGCATGGAACTGCTCAAGTGCTCGCAGGATGCGACGCAGCAATGTCGTCATGGCGTGAGTCCATCAGCCCTTCGGTCGCCCGCGAAGCACCACCCGTTGCCGCAGGCCCCAAGGCGACCACCAGCACGGTACGCCCGGCCGGCAGCTCGCCTGCCTGCCCTCCCAGCGGGGCAACCGGACGTCCGGAGCCGCATGGTCTCGGTACCTCACGTGTTGGTCCACAGACCGACACGGCCGCCCCTCGCCTAGCGCACCTGTCGCGGAGGCCCGACCACGACCGTCTCACCCCCGACCAGGAACCCGACCACGCAGGTCAACGCCTGCGCAGCCGAGCGGAAGGCTGCGCAATCGGCCGGCCTCGACCTGCACGCAGGGCCCGACCACGACGTGTTCCACCCCGACCGAAACCCCGACCGCAGGCCCGACCGCAGGACAGACCACGACTCCTGCGACCCAGACCACAGAGCAGACCATGCAGGTCAGCGCCCTGCACAGTCGATGCGCTATAGCTGCGCAACCGACCGGCCATTGCGCACTATGAACCGCCCCGGGTTCGGTAGAGATCTCAGGGTGTGGTTGTTTGCCGGGGGACGAACCGTTCGGCCCCCGGCGCTTCCTGCGTTACTTCTTCGGCTGGCTCTGCTGGCGCCGCAGCTTACGGATGCGGTCCTGCTCTGCGAACAGTCGCCGGTTCTCCTCCACCAACGAGGACCACTTCGGCTTGGCCGCCCGTTCCTGCGGCTTCGCCGCCCGGCACTCCGCCGTGACGCCTGCGCCTTCTTCTCACAGTCCGGGTGCACCGGCTTGGTCCCTGCTCCCGGCTCACCCACACCTTGCCCTCGATCGGATCGGCGCACATCGCGCACACGGCCATGCCCCGTCGCTGCGGGGCCGTCGTCGTCTTCCGTGCCGCCGTCGCCGCCCGGGTCTCCGTCGATCCGTCGGCCTAGGTCACGTCACCGGCGACGCCGGCGACACGGTGTAGGAGCGCAGGTCGACCGGAGTCGCCCGGTGCTGCTGCCCTTTCCTGCCCCCGCGCACGGGGATTTTGCTGGTCATGAGCGGAAGCGTAGAGCGCTGGGCACCCGGTCTGGAGCAGGGGACGACATGCTGGTGGGCGGGGCCGGTTGGTCCTGCTCACCGGCATGAGAAAGCTCAGCGAAGCTGTGGAGGCTTCCGGGGCGGTGGAACAGCCGGAAGAATCTCCCACAACGGACGCCTGCCCCGGGCCCACTGCTCCAGCACCCGCCGGTCGACCAGGTGCAGGCGCTGCTGCCGGGCGAAGTCGCGGGCAGGCCCGGAGATCCTCCCGTTGGTCACCATCACGACTACGTCGCCGCCGTGCACCGGCCGACCGGTGCCGTTGAGTGTCTGCAGCTCCGGAGTCCCGACAGCCGAGCCGTCCAGCCCCCTCCTGCGGTGTTTGCACTGGATCACCCACAGCCGCCCGAGCGGATCGTGTCCCTTCACATCGGCACCGAGGTCGCCCCGGCCACCACAACGCAGCGCGTCGCGGGAACCGTCCCGAGCCAGCAGGTCACGTACGGCGTTTTCGAAGGCGCTGTGGTGCATGGCATCCAGCTGGCCGAGCGAGTAGGTCAGACCCTCGACCCGCAGCTGCGCGGACCGCATCTGGTCAAACTGCCGGTAGATCCAGCCCGCGAGGGCGAGAAGCGCCAGCAGGCCGAGTAGGACCAGGAGCCACCAGTGCGCCCACACCCACTGTCCGACCTTGACCAGCACCAACCCGACAACCACGAGCCCGCCTAAGGCGATGAGCAGATCGTCGTCGCTCTTGCGCCGCCGCCGACGAGGACTCACCGCAAGTCCTCCGCCGCCACGGTGGACAGCGCCCCGCGCACATCCCGGCCTGTGTGATCGACGTCTTCGTATCCCCTGTTCCCGAGCACGTTTCCCCCTCGTCTACAGCTCCCCGCCCCCTTCATGACAGCACCCGGCACTGACAGTCGGCCCGCCGTCGGGATCACCCGTCTGAAAATCGCTGGCTGCTGCCCAACGGCTGCGCACAGTCGAGGAGTTGGCCACCCTGGATTGTCAGTGCCGGTGGTTACCGTCGAATGTTGCGCCGAGGAATACCCGGCCCCGCCTGGGGGGCATTGCCCCCTTTCACCCCGAGGACCGCCCGTGACCTACGTACGCCCCCACCACCGCCGCGACGGTACCTACGTCAAAGGCCACAACCGCCGCACCCGACCGCGCACCGCACAGCCCCGTACGGCACCCCGACGCGCCACCCAACGGCCCCGCCCGGCCCCCGCGGGACCAACGACCTACATACGGCCCCACTACCGCCGCGACGGCACCCGCGTGCGCGGGCATCACCGGTCCATCAGCCCGCGCACCATCGCCGTGGCAGCAGGCACCGGGGGCGGAGGACTGCTGCTGCTCCTGTTGCTGCTGGCCTTGGTCGGCGGACCGGGAACCAACAGCAAAGCCCCGGCCGGCACCACGCCGTCGCAGTCGGCATCGGTCCCGGCCACGCACCATCGGTAGGACTCGCCCTGCACAGAGAGCAGCCATAGCCAGGACGGCGGGCAGCACACCGCCCGGGGACCTGTGCTGTTTGCAGGTCAGCTCGCGCGTTCGTAGCGGACGATGGCTTGCGCCCCGTCCTTCTCCAGATGCTTGACCCACTCGGTACCCAGCCAGACCAGCACATCCTGCTCCGAGTAGTGGCCCGGCCCGGCAAGCTCCGGGGTCATCGTCGTCAGGTACTGCTCTTCCTTCGGGCTGCGCTGGTCGAGGGTCGCCACGGCGAGGCAGTGGTGGTTTTGTCCGAGTCCAGGACGAGCAGCAACACCTTGCACCACCGGCCAATTGAGCCCGGGTCCAGTTCCTTGATCAGCCAGCACCGCCACGACGCCACCCGGTACGTGCGGATGTCCTGCGGCCCAGGGGCCGCGCGCAGTACATGGAGGGACTCTTCCAGGTGGAGGCGGGGCCGCTTGAATGGCAGGTTCAGGGCTACCTCAACCGGGCCGACAGCCGCTCCCTCACAGTGGTGACGCAGTGCGGGGGCGGGACGCCACGACGCTCACAAAGGGCGTCCGCAGCCATTCGAGCTGGCTGCGGGTACTTTTGCCGACTCCAGCCCGCCCGCTCCCCGGCATCTGAGGGCCCCTTCGTCATCCGCCACGCCTATTGGCTGCGGTCCCACGGGATCGGGTACGACACGGTCGGCGTCGGCCGCGGGGCGGGCTTGTCCCAGCCCGGGAAGTGCACCGGGTACACCCCGGTCTGCTGCGGCCGGGGTAACCGGTCCCCCGGCCCGGCGTCGCCGGCCGCGCCGCTGCTATTGCCGTAGCCGACGGCCACCAGGGCGATCACCGCAAAGATGGTCAACTCTCGCCGCGCTCCAGGGTGCCAGCGCGAGTGCGCTCGTACCTTCGTGCCGTCCGCCCGCTCGTACTCCCTTACCTGTACCACGGCGTGCTTCCCCTCCACTGGACATCGCGCCGCACCGGCGCAACGGCCATGAAAGCAACCGCCACTGACAACGGGTGACCTTTTGATCACGTTCGGGGATCACGCATGCGGTCGGGCCGGTGCAACGGATGGCGTCCCTTGAAGTGGTGTAGCCGGGCTTGGCCGCGGAACGCGCGGGTGTCTGCCCGGGGCGTGCATCCGCTGGCGGTGCATGCTCCCTGAACAAGGGCAGGCCATCGCGTAAGTCTCCCTGGTGAACGGGCAGTTCAACCGGAGGAGCATGCGATGGCCTTGTCCCAGTCTGAGCTGATGCGGCTGCTGGAGTCACTACGTCGGGCAGATGGAGTTGAAGCAATCAGGGTGGTGTGCGAGCGCATCCTGCAGGAGCTCATCGAGGCCGAGGCCACCGAGGTGATCGGTGCCGCCCCGCACGAACACACCGACAAGCGCACGACCTGGCGCAACGGACACCGCGACCGCCTGCTGACCACGCACGTCGGCGACCTCGATCTGAAGATTCCCAAGGTGCGGACCGGGTCGTTCTTCCCCTCCCTGCTGGAGCGGCGCCGGCGCATCGACCGGGCGTTGTTCGCCGTGGTGATGGAGGCATACGTGCACGGAGTCTCGACCCGCTCGGTCGACGACCTGGTCAAAGCACTCGGTGCGGACTCCGGGATCTCCAAGTCCGAGGTCTCGCGGATCTGCGGCGAACTCGACGAGGAACTGACCGCGTTCAAGGAACGGCCGCTGGACCACACCGTCTTCCCCTACGTCTTCCTCGACGCCACCTACTGCAAGGCCAGGGTCAATCACCGGCTCGCCTCGCAGGCCGTGGTCATCGCCACCGGGATCTCCGCCACCGGACACCGCGAGATCCTCGGCGTGATGGTCGGCGACAGCGAATCGAAGCCGTTCTGGACGAAGTTCCTGCGCTCGCTTCGGGCCCGCGGCCTGGAGAACGTCCAGCTGGTGATCTCCGACAGCCACAGCGGGCTGGTGGCCGCGATCCGCACCGTCTTCCTCGGCGGCCTGGCAACGCTGCCGCGTCCACTTCGTCCGGGACGTCTTCGCAGTGATCGAAAAGGGCTCGGGAGAGATGGTCACGGCCACCATCCGCACCATCTTCGCGCAGACCACCGCCGAACAGGTCCGCACCCAGCTGGACGTGGTCGCCGACATGCTCGGACGGCAGTACCCCGACAGCAGTTCCCGCAGGTCAAGAAGATGCTGCTGGATGCCGCAACAGACATCACGGCGTTCGCGGACTTCCCGTCGGCGCACTGGAAGAAGATCTGGTCGACCAACCCGCTGGAACGGCTGAACCGGGAGATCAAACGACGGGCCGACGTCGTCCAGGTCTTCCCCAACCCCGCAGCCCTGGACCGGCTCGCCGCTGCGGTCCTGGCCGAACTCCACGACGAATGGCAGGTCTTCGACCGCCGCTACCTCTCCGAAGCCCCCATGGCCGAGCTCTTCACCACCCAACGGGACATGACCCCGCGCTGTTGAGCCCTGGGCAAGCTTTCCGGAGCGGCGGCTCCATGAGGAGGTAAGGCTGCGTCGGTGTTTCTGCCGTTGTGGTCGGCTCCTCAGTTTCCAGCAGAGCTATGGCGGTCCCGGGGTGGTCCGCCAACTGCTCGGTTCCACAACCACACGCTCCCGTCGCTGCAGCCGACCGCCAGCAGCAGCCCATCCGGGGAGAACGCAACCGACTCGACGGCTCGGCCAGGGCCCGTGGGCAACTCCCCCATCAGCTGCTGAGTGGCCAGGTCCCACAGCCACACGCGTCCGTCGCTATCGGTGCCGGGTAGCAGCTGGCCTTTACCGCCAGCTAGAAGCTGCCCGACCGCGCCTCCGCTGGCCAGCAGGCCGCTGGAGGGAGAGAACGCTACTGCGCAGACAGATCCGCTGCTATGGGTGAGCGGATCACCGATCGGCACCTGGTCCACCGGATCCCACAACCAGACTCGGCTGCTTCCGTCACTGGTGGCCAGCAGACTGCCGTCCGGAGCGAAGGCCAACGCTCCCACGGCCATATGACGGCCCGTGGACAACTGGCCCACCTGCTCTTGGGTAGCCGGATCCCACAACCACACCCGCCCAGCGCCGTCGTTGCTGTGCCCGCCGCCGGCCAGCAATTGCCCATCCGGGCGGAACGCCAGCACTTGTACGAAGTTACTTTCGCTCGAGAGGGGTTCGCCAACCGGCTCGCCGGTCACCGGGTCCCAGAGCCGTACGTGTCCGAAGCCCTCGCTGGCAGCGAGCAGCTGACTGTCCGGAGAGAAGGTCGCGCCCCAGCTCAGGTTGATAGTGCCGGTGGGGGGGGCACCGACCGGTTTACCAGTAATCGGGTCCCACAGCCGCACCCGTCGATCCTCGTCGCTGGCGGCCAGTACCCGGCCATCCGGAGAGAACCCCACGCAGCGATCAGTGTCACTGGTCAGAGGTCCGCCGTTCGACCGCCCTGTAGCCGGGTCCCACAACCGCACCCATCCATAGCGATCACAGGCAGCCAGCAGCCGGGCATCCGAGGAGAACGCCACCCATTGGATCCCGGCATGGCCCGTCTGAGGGGTACTGATCTGCAGGAAACGGCGGACCTTCCCCTGCTTTTGTGCCTGGTCGACGAACCAGTGGGCGTAACCCTTCGCCGTCTCGTACTCCTCCAGCCGGGCCCGCCACTCCTGCTCGGCCTCGGCCACAATCGCCGCAGCTTGCAGGCGTGCCTGGAGCAGCACCTGCTCGGCCTCAAAGGCGAGTTCGGCCTGCCGATCGGCTTTCGCCTGGGCTTGCTCGACGAGCCGGAGCGCGTCAGCGCGCGCGTCCCAGTAGGCATTCTGACGGGCCGCCTCCACCTCCTGCTCAGCATGAGCTGCGATCGCAGCGGCCTCGGCCCATGCCCGTTTCAGAATGTTTCTGGCCTGCTCCTCGTCAGGAGGGTGTTGGCCTTGAGCGTGACCAGCGTGCTCTTGTTGCTCGGTGTCGATGATGGCGGCCAGAAGCCGGTCACGGCGCTCCCACTCGGCCTCCTGGCGGGTCTCGTGCAGGACATCGTCCGCGGTGTATGTCGCTTCGGCGCGCAGCAGGTCGGCCGTTCGTTCGGCGCGGGCAAGAAGCAATCGGGCGTCATTCTCGGTCTGCTGGCGCTGCGTGGTGGCTTCGTCAGCCAGCTGTGCCTGGAGCCGATCGTGTGCTTGCCGAGCCGCTTGGTGGGCCTGGGCCCGTATGGCCTGGGCATCTGCCTCGGCTGCGGCAAGGACCTGTTCGCTGCGCTCTTTCGCATCGCGCAGCAAGTCCTCCCCCAGCACCGTTGCCCGGGCCTTGGCTAGCGCCTCCCTTATCTCGCCGGGTACTGCGGTAGAGGCGTCATCGGTGGGCTGAAGCCTCTGCTGTCCGGTTTGAGCCTGCAGCTGTTTGCGGAACTCGGTGTCCATCCCCTGCAGGCGCATCAGGTCCTGCCAGCGTCTTTCCCACTGCCCCCAGAGCTGCTTGTAGTCGCCCACCGCAGGCCAGGCCAGGACGAGTTGCTTGATCAGCGCGGACAGGAACTCGTGCTTGGGGACCCTCTTGCCGTTGAGGATTTCGGACAACGTGGCCGCGTTCAGACGCCACTTGCCGTTCTTCTGCTCCGCAGCGAACTTGGCCGCCGCAGCGACCAACGCACTCTGCTTCGGCTTCCCACACTGAATGTGCAAGTCACGAAGATCCCGCGCGAACTCGTCGCGGGCGGTCTTGAAGCGGGT
Organism: Streptomyces sp. NBC_00490; assembly: GCF_036013645.1. Taxonomy (NCBI): domain Bacteria; kingdom Bacillati; phylum Actinomycetota; class Actinomycetes; order Kitasatosporales; family Streptomycetaceae; genus Streptomyces; species Streptomyces sp. NBC_00490. The sequence continues at coordinate 22,165 of NZ_CP107870.1, forward strand.
GGCCGGGTCATCCGGTCCGGCCGCTAGCGATTCCTGCGGCACTTATCCCCCGGACGGTCGCGCGCTGGAACACGAAGTGTAGCGATGCCCCGCGAAGAAATACGAAGGAATCACAGCATCGGGATTCTTCAACCACATTCCATGATCATCACAATCTGATCTGCAGTTTTCCGCTCCTACGAGTTCGCCCCCGACTCCTGGAAGACGCCCTGCAGATGCGGTGCGATGAACACAGAACGCATCCCTGCCCCGGCCGCCCGGGACACACCAGGGAGCTAAGCAAGAGGGGCACCACGCCATGAGCAAGCAGAAGACCACCACTACAGCCGCAACCGCAGCACCCTGGCAGCTGCACTTGGGCCGCAAGGGACTCGACGTCCGCGCCGGACACCACCTCAGCCTGAGTGTCTCGCTGCCAATCCTCGCCTGGGGCACCAGCGTCAGCGGCCTGCTCAGCACCGCCGGCCACTGGATCCAGTTCCTGCCGTAATGCCCCACCAACACCAGCCAGCCCCACAGCGGGTGACGACCACTAGGTCGGCACCCGCCTCCTCTGTACACCCAGTCCCCACCGCACCCCGCCGCCCACCCAAACCGCCGCGCCCATCCACCAGACCGCAACCGTGTCGGAATCCGGTGCAGGTTCACGAGCAGCCCGATCTGACGCTGAGTCTGACATGCACTCGAAGTACGCGAGCACCTCCGGCGGATGGAATTGGCCTCGGCAGGAAGGTGGCTTGTCGGGCGCGGCTACGGCGCGTCCCAGTGCGTGAGCGACTCTCGAATGCTGATCTGGTTCAGCGCGTTTGAGTGAAGGAAAGCAGCACCAGTGTGACGACCACGAGCGCGGCAAAGAGCAACAGTCGGGCTCGTGGCTCGAACTGCGGTGAGGGCGGCCCGGACGGCCCCGGGAAATGAGGCGTTTTGGGCCGCGGCGGAGGCGCAGTGGCAGCAACACGCCTGCGACCCGTCGCGGTCGGTGAAAGCAGTACCCGGTCGGCTGCCCGTCCCGACGCTTCGACTGCGGCTTCCAAAGGCGCCAACCACTCGCTAATCCGCGGTCGCGCTTCGAGGCGGTCCCTCGCGGTCGCTGTGGCCAGGCGCCCCAGTTTTGGCGATACCTCAGACAGAGCCTGAGGATCGCGGGTGTTCTGGTCTCCGGCGAACAACCGCATGGCGAGGAGCGTGAACTTGTACGAGTCAGAGGCCCGGGTGAGCGGGTCTTCACCGCTGGGGACCTCCCAGCCCGGCGTCTCAAGCGGAGGCAGGAGATGAGCCCCTTGGACACCCATCGAGTCGCAGTCGATCAGGAAGCAGCTAATCGGGCCAGCCAGCGAGAAGAGAACGTTCTTGGGCGACAGGTCCCCGACGACGACGCCGAGCTCGTGGAGGCGCACAAGGAGTCGACCCAGGTCGAGCAAGAGACAAAGTCGGGCTGTGCGATCCACGGTAATTCCGAGGCGCCGCTCATACACGGGACCATTCAGCAGGAATTCCACGCCTGCCGGGGCTGCCTTGGGCCCACGGATGTCCAAGGTGTAGTGCGAGGGGATCTCCGACATGAGGAATCCGGAGACGACCCCGGGCGTCTGGTACACGGCTGCCAGTGGCCAAGCTAGGCGCTCACGCATGAGTTCGGTGTCTGCCGTGCTCAGAGTGTCAGGGAACGCGATGAAGCGACGCAGAATCGCCTCGTCGACCTGCTCCCGGGCTCCTGGGAGGTAGCGCTTGAAGACGAGCTTTCCAGTGAATCCAACAGGCGGCTGACGTAGCCGCGAGACCGTTCCTACGGCGCCCCTGCCCAGATCGACTCCGATGTCGAGGGCGCCCAGCTGGACAACGGGCAGTACGACACTCACGGTTGGTCCCGCCCCCGCCCTTGGGCCCAGATCGCGAGCATCGTGCGGTCGTCGTCGTACAACTCCCGGGAGAAGTCAAGGAGATAGGCGAAGTCATGCGCGTTCGGCGGGGTGGCGAGGTGTTCGGCAAAGAAATCGCCCACAAGATTTCTGCTGTCCGCGAGGGCATCGGCGAATCCGTCGGTGGCTACTACGAGAGCCGCCTCCCAGGGAATGAGCACCCTCAAGGTGGCCACCTCGGCCGGGACCCGCGGAAGCGCAACCACCTCAGTGCGGACGAGTTCGTGCGGCCCGTCACTGTTGAAAAGTTTCGTGAAACGACCCTTCTCGAGCATCCACGCCGAGGAGTCACCGACCTGGGCGAGCGTGATTTCCAGACCGCCTGACGCCGGGCACGCGGTTCCCGCGATCAGGGTAGCGGCCAGCATCTGCTCTGCCGCCGCAGGATCCGGCTCCGAGACGCCCAGCATCTTCGCCGCGTGCTCCACCAACTGCCAGGAGACGATGCGTGCCAGGTGGCCCCAGTCGACAACGGTTCCCTCAAATGCAATCTGCCGCAGCGCTTCGTCGACCGCGCTGCGGCAGGCCAACGCGGCCCCCACGTGCGCATCGGAGGCCTCGGAGACTCCATCGGCAACCGCGAAGGCCAGGGTGTCGTGGTCTGCGTCGTAGAAGGCGGCGACGTCGTCCTCACGTGGCCGCCCTTGGTGGCGGTGGGCGGGGCCGCGTGTCGAGGCCAGACGCAGCGTCATCCGATCGGTCGACCAGCCGTCGTAAATGGTGTCCGGGCGGTACGAACTCCTGGTCGGCGGTCGTGGCTCGAAGTCCATGCCGGGCTGGCCCAGCACTAGAGGCCGACGCGGTACAAGTGAGGGCTCCTCGATGTGTTCACTGGATTCGGGCCGCATCAGATCACATCAATTGCCACAGTGAAGCCTTCAGGCTTCTCGACGACCAGTTGCGGTGCATCTGCCGACAGCGAGAGCCCCGAGGCGATCACGCTGCGGGTAAGGGCCGCACTGAATCTAGCCACAGCCTCGCCGACGTCCACCCCACGATCCACGATGAAGGCGAAGTTCGGTGATGTCGCCACCACACCGAGGACATGTGGATCGGCGTCCCCTATACCGCAGGCGATGATGTTCGGAGCAGCCGGCGTGATAGTGCGATCGACGAGGCGTCGATGGGCTGAAACCCAGTCGTCGGTTCCGTTCGGTAGGCCGTCTGTCAGCATGAAGACGGCTGGCCGGTGAATCAAATAGCCGTCCGATTTGAGCTCTATCACGTCTCTGGGAATACGCTGGGCGAGGTCGTCGAAGAGCATGGCGAAGTTGGTACTGCCCCGAGCTTCCAATCGAGCCGAGAGATCTGACGTGCGTAGGTCCTCCAGGTGGCTCCGTTCGACAACGTCGTCCGAGAACCCGAGCAGTGAAAAGCGAATTTTGGCAGCCGCCATCGGCTCACTCAGCAAAATTTCCGTAAGACGCCGGATCCCGTCGTTCAGCTCTTCCAGGTGCGGCGCCATCGACCCTGACTCGTCTACAACGAGGTAAATGGGCAACACGCTGCCGCGTGTCTCGATCATGACTGTGCTTTCCCTTCCACTGACTTCCGAGGCCTCGATGGTTCCGAGTTGGACCCCTGCTCCTCTGACCGTAGTATCCCGTCCACAGGAAGGCTTCCACTCAACGCCCGCCCCGCTAGAAACACACTTCCCATTAATCCGCCCATCCCGATTCCACTCGCGCAGCCGAGCAACAGACCGTCCACAAGATGCGTTGCGCTAGCGCCCACGACGATGGTTCCCGCGGCTAGACCGACCAGTCCGCCGAGCCCCGTCAGTCCTGGAGTACGGTGCCAGAAAGGTTCCGGGCCGTGATGCCGGGCAATGCCAGCCATGACCTCCCCAGTGAAGAGCCCTACGGTGATTCCCGCGACAGCTCCCCCCAGAACCGAATTCCCCAGCGCATGGTTGGCCACGAGAGCGCCTACTACGCCTCCGGCTAGCAGACCGCATGTTGAATAGAGGAAAAGAACTAGACTCAGCTGCACCCGGAATGACAATCTGGCGGAAGTGAGCCCATTAAACTGGCCGTCTGCAGAATCAGCTGCCTCAGGTCTCTGCTCGATTTCCTCCTCGAGACTCGATCCTTCGACCTCTTGCTCAGCCGCCGCTATCGATCTGGCAAAAGCGATCTCGTCCTGGGCCGCTCGCCACGCGGCTGCCACAGCCTGTTCTGACTCGGCGTCGCGAACTGCTGTGGAAGTGGCCGCTCGTGCTTTTTCTGCTTCCCTCGCCTCTTCGGACAGTTTATTTCCAGGGACACTGTTCCCCTGATAGAGGGCGTACAGCCGCTTAATCAGGAAATCGACGTCATGATCGATGGATATCGACTGCTTTGCCAAGCAGCGGATAAGAATGTCCCACCGACTCCACCGTGGATTATCCTTGCCATTGAGCATTCGCCCAATAGTGGATCGGCTCAATGCCTTGTCATTGCGTTCGATGAACTCTTCCAGCTGGCGATAAGACGGGCTACCCGCCTCTTGGTAAAGACGGTTGACCTCCCCGACGAGGTCCGGAACCGGAGCTCGCGGTGACGCAAGCGGACGCCCCGCGGCACTCGTCTGCTCCACCGCGCCCCCTCAGGCAATGGATCCACCTGACGCTTTGAGACACTGTCTCACTCTGTCTCAACTGGGCTTGATCCGCTTTGACGGACATCCGAGATCAGGGGTTCTGCCCCGGGAGGATGTCCATCATGGAGAGCATGGGGAAGAAGAAGCCACGCCCTCGCCGCTCGTTCACGCCGGAGTTCAAGGCCGAGATCGTCGAGCTGTGCCGGCGCGGTGACCGCTCGGTCGGTCAGATCGCCAGGGACTTCGACCTGACCGAGACGGCGGTGCGGCTGTGGGTCAGCCAGGCCGAGGTCGACGCGGGCGAGCGCGACGGTCTGACCAGCAGCGAACGCGAGGAACTGGCCGCGCTGCGGCGGGAGAACCGCCGACTGCGCGAGGACGTCGAGGTCCTCAAGCGTGCGACGGCTTTCTTCGCGAAGGAGACCCGGTGACGGTGCACCCGTTCATCGAGGCGGAAAAGCATGGTGGTCACAGCGTCAAGCGTGCGTGTGAACTGCTGCAGGTCTCCCGAACCGCCTTCTACGCCCGCCGCACCGCCAAGCCGGGACCGCGGGCGGTCCGGGACGCCGAGCTGACCGAGAAGATCACGGAAGTCCATGAGCGGTCCCGTGGAACCTACGGTGTCCCGCGGGTCCATGCCGCCCTGCAACGACAGGGCGAGGACTGCGGACGGCGCCGCGTCGCGAGACTGATGCGCGATGCCGGGCTTGTGGGCCGCCACCGCAGACGACGACGGCTGACGACGATCCCCGACCCGCGGGCCGCCTCCAGGCCCGACCTCATCGTCCGCAACTTCGCTCCCGACCCGGACGGCCTCGACACCCGCTGGTGCGGTGACATCACCTACGTCGCCACTGACGAGGGCTGGCTGTATCTGGCCACCGTCATCGACATCGCCTCCCGTCGCGTGGTCGGCTGGTCCACCGCCGACCACCTGCGGACCGAGCTGGTCGCCGACGCCCTCACGGCGGCCTGCCGCGAGCGTCGCCCCGCCCGGCCGGTGATCTTTCACTCGGATCGCGGCTGTCAGTACACCAGTCAGCAATTCGCCACGCTGGCACGAGAGTTCGGCATCCGCCTGTCCGTCGGCCGCACGGGTCAGTGCTGGGACAACGCGCTCGCCGAGTCGTTCTTCGCCACCATCAAACGGGAGTTGCTCGACACGAGCCCCTGGCCCAGCCGGGCTGCCGCCCGCACCGCCATCTTCGACTTCATCGAAGGCTGGTACAACTTGCACCGACTGCACAGCAGCCTCGGTTACCGCAGTCCCGCCGAATACGAGACCGCGCTCGCAGCCTGACCACCACACCGATGGTGTCCGTCAAAGCGGAACAAGCTCAAACTTAGTGTCAAGTCGTGCCGTCACGTGGCTGTACGTCAATTCCCGTCTGGTTCCGCCCCGTTGCGTCAAGCACTTCGAGAACGCCACAGGCTGGTGAGGAGGAAGTGACCACCTCCCGGACCAGATAGGACCTTGCCATCATGAGTACCCAGACCTTGCTCCTCCTCGCGATCATCGCCGTAATGACCGGCTACGCCGCGTTCGCCAGCCCGGCCCTGGGCGGTGCCATCACAGTGGCGATCGCCGTTGTTGGCGTCCTGTACATGATCCTCAAGGACGATCAGGATGGGAAAAACTGAGGCAGTCACCTTGCTGTCCAGGCTTGTTGGCCACTCCGTGCCTGTACACAGCCCCGGTGAAGTTGACCCGTCGGCACCCACCGCGGACGTCGACACCCCACCCCTAGCACTCAGTTTTCGCATCCCGACCGAACGCCCGCTCCCGGCCCACCGTAGAAACCACCACCGCCACACCCCAGAACGCGGTCGGCCTCGCCACCCACACCGACACGCCGACCACACCTACTGCGGCCCCCGCTGCCGCTCCCTCCGCTCAACTGAACCTGCATGCCCTGCACCGACCCGGACCACACTTCGACGCCCGCAAAGCCGGCGCCCCGTACCGAAACCCAGCTGGCCACCCGCGTCCGCATCAACATCCCCGGCAGCCCCATCCCACCCGTCGTCATCCGCAAACCCGCACCCGGCCGTTCCGTGGGCACCGGCAAATCCCTTGCTCCTCCTTATAGACACCTCCACTCACGAAACAGCCGAAACCACTGCACAACCTCACCCTCGCCGGGTGACGGAGAAACGGCAGTTCATCCAGCACGTCAAAGATCATTTACGGGACAACGCTTACTGGCTCTAACAAAAGCGGTTTGATCAAGTGACTGTCTGCTTGATCGCTCGTTGAAGTGAGCATGGGGAAGCGTCAGTCGCGACCGTGGATCGTGTCGGATGAACTGTGGGCGCTCGTCGAGCCGTTGCTGCCCGAGCCGCCCCCGAAGCAGGTCGAGGGCAGACCTCGAGTGCCCGACCGGCAAGCCCTGTGCGGGATCCTGTTCGTCCTGCACACCGGCATCCAATGGGAGTACCTGCCCCAAGAGCTGGGCTTCGGCTCGGGTATGACGTGCTGGAGGCGCCTGGCGGCCCGGAACGAGGCCGGCGTCTGGGACCAGCTGCACCAAGTGCTGCTGAACAAGCTGCGCTCGAAGAACCAGCTGGACTGGTCGCGGGCGGTGATCGATTCCTCCCACGTTCGGGCCGCACGCAGGGGCCCAAAAGCGGGCCCAGCCCGGTCGACCGCGCACGTCCGGGCAGCAAGCACCACATCATCACCGACGGCCAGGGGATCCCGCTCGCGGTGTCTTTAACCGGCGGAAACCGCAACGATGTCACCCAACTGCTGCCCCTGTTGGACAAGATCCCGGCAGTGGCCGGCGTCGTCGGGCGGCCGCGCAGACGGCCGGACATGCTCTTCGCCGACCGCGGCTACGACCACGACAAGTACCGACGGCTCCTGCGGCAGCGCGGCATCAGGCCCGCGATCGCCGAGCGTGGCCAGCCGCACGGGACGGGACTGGGCACCTTCCGCTGGGTCGTTGAGCGGACGATCTCCTGGCTGCATGGCTTCCGCCGCTTACGGATCCGCTGGGAACGACGCGACGATATCCACGAGGCCTTCCTCGAACTTGCCGTCTGCCTGATCACCCACCGGCACGTCCAGAGGCTTTGTTAGGGCCAGTTAGCCAGGAAAGGCATGACTGATTCCTCCTCTCACCCGAACGAGCTGACCTTCTCCTACCGAGGGGGACATTTCACCCTTCTTGATCTCCGCGATGAGCCGAGGGTGGGCTTCCCGGGCGGTGGCGATGAACTGCACGTTCTCGTCCGGGCATTCGTCAGCGGGGTCGACGTAGCGAGGGCGCTGGACCAGAATCGCGGCCACGGTCTCGCGATGGCCGAGCTTCCAGAGGGGCCGGGTCCGTCATGCTCCTGCCGCGCGTCATGAGTACCTCGAGTGTCTCGTTGAGATATTCGCGGAACACCCCGCCTTCCTCCGGGGGCAGCATCGAGGGCACCGCGTGAGCGAGTTGGGCGTGGCCCAGGTAGACGGTGTATGCGAGCAGTCCGCGGCGGCGGGCTTCCGGTTCGGGGAAGCCGAGGTCGGTGAAGAGCTGGGCGAGGTATGCCACCCTGCGCTCGGTCACCCGGCGCAGGGCCGCTGCGACCTGGGGTTGCGTCGCGGTGGCGAGCAGCGCGACCTCGAGCGGGTTGGTCGTGGCCGACGTGATGGCTTCGGCGAAGAGCAGACGGATCCGCTTCCTGGGGTCTGGTTCCGCCTCGACCTCGCTGATGGTGCCCTCGGTGTTGATCTGTGCCCAGCGGTCGAGAGCGGCCTCGATGAGCGCGTCACGGTTGGCGAAGTGCCAGTAGAAGCTGCCCTTGGTGGTGCCGAGCCGGGCCGCCAGGGGCTCCACGGCGACGGCCGCGATACCGCCCTCACCGATCGCGGTGAGCGCGGCGTCCGCCCAGTCCTGGGCGGTCAACCGGGGCTTCCTGTCCTGTCGTTGCTGCCGTGGCGCCATGACCGTACGCTACCGTATGGTCAACCATACGGTAGCGTACGGAGGTAGGGAATGACTGCGGTACGCAATGTCCACGAGCGGGTGATCGACGCCCCCGCGGCGGCCGTCGGCGCCCTGCTCGACCGCCTCTCCGCCGCCGACGACCCGATCTTCCCGACACCGGCCTGGCCGCGTATGTGCCTCGACGGACCGCTCGCCGTGGGCGCGGACGGCGGGCACGGCCGGATCCGCTACCACGTCACGGCGTACGAACCCGGGCGTCGCGTCCACTTCGACACCCCGTCGGGCGGCGGCCTCGACGGATACCACGAGCTGACGGTCGCGCCGCTCGGCGCCGAACGCTGCCGCGTACGCCATGTCCTCGAGTGCGAAGCGCGCGGCCTCCTCCGGCTCCAGTGGGCCTGCGTCATACGGCACATACACGACACAATGATCGAGGAGATCTTCGACAACATCGAGCGCGCGGCGGCCCACGGTGTTGCCCGCCCCATGCGCTGGTCACCGTGGGTGCGGCTGCTCCACCGGCTCGGCTGGGCCCGGCCCCAAGCCACCGCCACACCGGCGGCAGCCCAGCTGATCCGCACCTCTCTCAACCGCACCGACTACGAGGACGCGTACCGGATGGAACTCCTGCCGGGCCTGCCGCGTGACCCAGCGGCCTGGACGGGCATTCTGCGCGACGCATTCCCGGTCCTCGCCCAAGCGGACGGAGAGCTGCTCCTGAACGTGAACACGGCGGGTCTGACGGCCCGCGCCTCGATCCTCATCGATGAGCGTTACGTCACCCTCAGCACGGCCGTGAAGGTCGACGGCCTGCGCGCGCGCCTTTACTGGGGTGCGGTCAAGCGCGTACACCCCTTCATGGCCCGCACCATGCTCCGGCGTACACACCGCAGGTTGGCCCTCGCAGCGCCGAGCGCCGGAGAACGGAGCCGGGCCGTCTCGCTCAGAGCGTCTGCCACTGGATCATCGGATGCGGGGTGAGCGGCTGCGAACGTACCAAGGGCCTGGGTGGCTGCTTGCGCTCGACGGGTACGACGGCCTACCGCCAGTCGTTCATCTTCGACTGGCTCGGCAACCGCGCCACGATGACCGAGCACGACACAGCGGACGCCGCAAAGAAACGTCACGTTCACATACGGCTACGGCAAGACAGCGAGTCGTATCGCTGCCGAGCGCTACCTGTGCCAGGCCGCCCGGCTTCCGCTGTTCTGGCAGTTCGTGGGTTTCGGTGATCCCGACGACAACGAGTTCGCGTTCCTGCGCAGGCTCGACGCCCTGGCCGTCCCGGGTGCCCGCGTCGTCGACAACGCGGGGTTCTTCCTGCCGCCCGCGATCCTCAAGCCGTTGACGATCAACTGCTGTACGACCGGCTGCTGAACGAGTTCCCCACGTGGCTGACCGATGCCCGCGCTGCCGGAGTCATTCCTTGACGCTCCTCGGATGAAGGCCTTCAGAACTCCGGCGGGTCAGCCGTAGTTGAGGGACCGGAGGGACTGGCATCTCGGATGGGTGTAGCCCCGCGACCGTGTTGGAGGACGCGACGGAGTGGGCGACGAGGATGAGGGCTGTCCACGGTGCTCGCGGCCTAATCAACTCTCCGCGGTGTGGCAGCCGTCAGCAGAGCTGCGGTCGCTTCCGCTGTCTCGGCGAGGACGTAGCGTCGGACGCCCCTCAGGTGCGGCGGCGGGCAGGGCAACCCTGTGGGTGGGTGGTGAGTCTACTGAGCGGTCACGTTGTGATCGGAGCCACGAGGAGAGACATCATCAACGCCATACGCAAGACCCTGACCGCCACCGCCGTCGTCGGTGCCGTCCTCGCGGGTTCCGCCGCCTGTGGAACGGTGGAGCAGCTGTCTGCCGGCAGGAAACTCGAGCAGGCCTTCGAGAAGCTCGGCAAGAAGAACACGCTCTCCTTCGAGATCGACCTGAACACCAACGCCGCGTCCTTGAAGGCGCTGGACGCCGCGTCCGACCCCGAACCCGGTGAGGAGATCCCGGACGAGGTTGCCGAGTTGCTCAGCGACGCGAAGATCACCGTGACCGTGCAGTCGAGGAAGGCGCTCGACAAGTCCGGCGAGAAGGACCTCGTCGGCACGGCCATGAAGGTCGGCACCGCGGACGGCAACCTTGTCGAGTACCGGGTGATCGGCGACTACACCTACCTCCGTGCCGACACGGATGTCCTGGGCAAGACGATGGGCAGCCCCTTGCCGGACGCCGACGAACTGCCCCCGGAGGCCGGGGCGATGAAGGACGTCCTTGAGGGCAAGTGGGTCAAGTTCAACACCCAGGAGATGAACAAGGCCGCCGCCGAGGGTCAGGAAGCCGAGGGTGGTCCCGCGCCGTCCCTCAGCGCCAAGACGCAGAAGAAGCTCGTCAAGGCCCTCCGTGAAGTCGTCGCCCGTGAGGTGGAGTTCAAGACGACCGGTGACGGGGGCGATACCGAGCACGTCACCGCCACGGCCCCCTTCCGCACGCTGGTCACCGAACTGTTCGGCGAGATCCGGCCCCTGGTGAAGGACCTGCCGACGGGCATGGAACTGCCGACGGACAAGGACCTGAAGGACGCTCCCAACGCCAAGGTGACAGCCGACTTCACACTCAAGAACGGCGAGCTGGCCCAGGTGGACCTCGACCTCGCCAAGCTGGCCGAGAACGCCAAGGTGAAGAAGCTCGGCCTGACATTGCGGATGCGCGAGGGCACCAAGCCCACCGCTCCGGCCGGAGCCACAACGCTCGACCTCGCCGACCTCATGAACGGCTTCTTCGGCGGTCCGGCGATGACCGATGCCGAGTTCGAAACGAGCGATCTCGCCTACGAGGGCGCCCTGTAAAGCCGGGTTCCGATCACGCGTGAGACGCGGCGGGCCGTCCTTTTCCGTCCCCCGTGACGGAAAAGGACGGCCCCCGTCTCTTGCGCCGGACGCCCCGTCAGTACAGCTTGTTGACCGCCGTGGTCGTGGTCTTCTTGAAGGCGGTCACGGGAGCGCCCTTGAAGTCGCCCATCTGTCCCCACTGCAGGACGGTGACGGTCCTGCCGTCCCGCCCGACGGACAGCAGGTCGACGTCGTTCGCGCCCCAGGATGTCTCGGTGTGCAGGCCACGGACGTGGGCGCCCTCCTCGACCTTCAGCTTGCCGTAGTCCCGGCTCTCGGCCTCGATGTCGGGCGAGGCCTTCTCGATGCGGTCGGCGCAGGTGCGGATCAGGTCGTCGTAGTGCTTCGCCAGGGCCTTGGCCTGGGCGGCCGTGCCCGTCACCACGGTCAACTGCACGGCACCGGTGTCCAGATCGGTCCTGAACGTGCGGTGCCGGTAGTCGTAGTCGAGCACGCCTTCCGTGCTCACGCACGTGCCGAGTTCCTCCGGGAACCCTTCGGTGACCGGCCCGGCCGTCCACGACGACGTCGGGTGCGGCGGCAGCTGGGACGCCGACAGGAACTTCGGGACGGTCGCCTTCGGCGCGGCACCAGCCGGTGCCGCAAGGACCGTGCCCGCCGCGACAGCGGCAATGGCGAGTGCGGTCAGAGCGCTCGTGCGGATACGCATGGACATGAGTGTTCCCCCGTGAATGAGTTGCGTGGACGTGGATACCGCGGCAAGTCCGGCTGGTCGGTCCGGACCCGGTCGGCGCGACACCAAGAGCATCACCGGTCACAGCCGCCGGCCGCAACAACCGACAGCCGATCGCACACCATGGAACCATCCCAGCCCCTCTGACCTGCACAGACATGCAGTACCTGGGACACCTTCCCCGGCCGGGCGAGGGTCGTACGAGGGGGGGCGGAAGCCTGCGCCGGCACACGCCGACACCAACGACACCGCTCGGGACGGCAGAGCGGCCGTTCTTCACGCTTCGAGGTGTCGGACAACGTCGCGCGAAGAAGCGGCCGCTGGTGATGAAACAAGATCAGCGGGTTGGCTGTACGGCCGAGGCTGAACAGCAGGGCTAGTTGTAGTGCGGCCTGAGGTGCAGCGAGTTGATGGGACCCAGGTCGAGGTACTCGCCGTGACCGGCAGCGATCGACGACGTGCAGTCGTTCGCGTTGTAACTGAGGCACAGCTCGACCACCGCGCCGTCGTACTGGTTGTTCAGCACCCAGTGGTCGCCCACCTGGTTGCTGAGGTTGTGGGCGCCGTAGGTCCAGTAGATGTGGCTCGGAGACACGGCCGGATTCTGGTTCTGCGGGTAGATGCAGACTGCGCCGTACGGGCAACCTGCCCAGACGGCGGCCGGCTTGGCCTGTGCGGTGCCCGTCGCGACGACGACGGCGGTCACGCCGGCGAAGGCCAATGCGGCGGCGCGCCTCAGCTTGGTGCGCATGGAAGGTGAGTCCTCAGCTGTGAGATTGGGGTGATCACCGCAGACCCTACGGAGCGGGTGGCGGGGCAGGTCCTGACACATGTCAGGGCCCGGTGGGCAGCGCGACTGCGTACGTTCGCGGGGCACCACCGAGACCACCGAGACCAGGGGGAATGCCGTGGACAGAGTGCGAAGATCTTGGGGCACGGGGAGAACGGGGCGGGGTGAGCGGCCATGGGGGCGCCGGGTGCGGCTGCTGCTGGCCGCACTCGTGACGGTGGTGAGTCTCGGCCTGCCCGTCGCCTCGGCCACTCCGGCGGCCGCCGCCACGGGGTGCGCGCCGCTCCAGTCCGGTGCGAGCCAGGCAGCACAGGCAGCCGTCCAGGTCGCGTGCCGTTACGTCGGGCGGCAGTACGCCTGGGGTGGCGGTCACGCGCAGGGCATGCCCGGTCCCAGCCAGGGCATCTACGACCGCTGGTACCCGGAAACCGCCGCGGATCCGACGTACTGGAGCTTCGACTGCATCGGCCTGGTGCGCTGGGCCTGGTACAAGGCGACCGGCCGGGACCTCATCACCGAGCGCACGACGCAGGCGACCTTCGCCGCGCCCGGGTACGCGCACACGAAGCTCCTCAAGTCCCAGGGGTCCGCCGTCCTGCTTCCCGGGGACATCATGTACTTCGGCGCCGAGGGCGCCGGGCCCACGCACGTCGCGCTCTACCTCGGCAACGGAATGATGGTCGAGGCGCCCGAATCCGGCGCGAAGATCCAGGTCAACACCATCGACGCCCGCTGGGACCGCTACCAGGGCGCGTTCCGTCCGCACGCCGACGCCGTGCAGATGGTCTGGACGTGGGACGGTCGCGGTTCGTACCACAAGACGTGGGGCCAGCCCAATCTGCGGCAGGATTCGAACACCGGCAGCCAGATCAACTTCACCAACGGCAACGGCATCTCCGTGGAGGTGCGGGTGCTGTGCCAGCGGGTGGGCGAGCGGGCCACGGTCGACGGCATGGTGAACAACGTCTGGTCGTATCTGCCGGACTACCACAGCTGGATCAGCAATCTCTTCGTCCAGGGGCCGGCGCTGCTCAAGGACGTACCGTCCTGCGGCGACTTCCCACCGATTGGCGGAACTCTGGCCGGCGCGGAGAACAACACGTCCTGCGGCGACGGTACGCAGCCCGACTCCGCGGGTGCCTGGACGGCCAAGTCGACCACCGTCTTCGGCCGTACCGTGGAGCTCCGCTACAACGGCACCACCGAGTGCGCCTGGGGCCGCATCACCGGGGGCACGGTCGGCGACGAGATCTGGGTGGACCGCAGTGCCGACGGAGGAAACACCTGGCAGCCGATGCTGGGCTACACCACCGTCACCTCGGGCAACGACGCGTACACCACCCAGTGGAACGACTCCGGGCTCCTGATGCGCGCCTGCGGCACCAACGGCCGGGGCGGCAGCATCGAATGCACCGGCTGGTTCTGACCGACAGCACTTACCGTACGGCCGGATGATCACGGCGTTGCCGCCCTGGTCATCCGCCGTACCGGCTCCCGTCACGTGGGAGGTGCACATCTCTGTTCCCGACCCGGGCGAACACGGTGGCGATGATCCCTTCGCGGACGGTCACGGTGGCTACATGTTCTCGTTCCCGAGTGCGCGCAGCAGCACCCCGTCGAGATCGACAGCCACCGTCCGTCCGTATCGGGTGCTTTACCGTCGGCCAACTGCCAGACACGCTCGCGTGCTTCAGCCTGCGCGGCGCGGCCCCCAGCGCCTTCTCCGCGGAGTCGGCGAAGATGTCGATCGGGCGGGAGACCGTCGGGTCGAAGGCGACCGGTCCAACCGTGATCCACCCTGCGTCGTCGCCGCCTGCCGCTCACCCCGAACGAAGCAGCGAATCGGACTTCAGGCCTCATACCGACCGCTCAGCGCAGTTGCTCGGCCAGTCCGACGATGATGCCCTCCGGGCCGCGGATGTAGCAGAGCAGATAGCTGTCCTCGAACCGGGCCATCTCGCCGACGAGTTCGGCGCCATGAGGGCTCAGGCGGGCCACGGTGTCCTCGATGTCGTCGACGGCGAACATGACGCGGTGCGTGCCCAGAATGTTGTGCGGCCGGTTGCGCGGCCCGGCGCTGATCACCGCGGGGCTGCGGTACTTCGCCAGCTCGAGCCGACTGTGACCGTCCGGGGTCCGGACCATCGCGATGTCACAGCGGACGCCGTCGAGGCCGGTGCACTGGTCGGCGACAAGGCCCTTGACCTCCGCCCTGCCCTCCAGCTCCATACCGAGTTCCACGAAGAACGCGATGGCCGCTTCCATGTCCTCGACGACAATGCCGACGTTGTCCATCCGCTGGATCGCCATGCTGATCACTCCTCCTTCCTCAAGCGGCCGCCGGTGGCCGCTGATGTCCCTGGGACGGAGCCGATAGCGCGTTCTCGACATGGCAGACCGCCGAACTCCGAAGTATCTGGATCCCGCCTCGGCACCGCCACGACAGACCCGCGAGCCAGGCGCCACCGCCAAGGGCGAGTGCGGCGCAGGTGGCTGCTCCCATGAAGACGATCAGCCACAGCGTGCCGTCCCCGGCTAGGCTCGCTTATGTGGGGCTCCGCCTTGTCACCGGTCTGCCCCATGAATTCGGCAGGAAGACGAAGACATGAGCGGAGAGGCGTTGGGCGCCACCGGAGCGTCTCGCTGGGCGCCGGCCCCGGAACAGTTGCCCGACGACTTGGCTGAACTCGGCGGCCCCACCGAGGGCACTGCCTCCCTCCCGCTCCACCTGGCGTGGTCGGGGCTGCACACATTTGATCTCAGTGATGAGAAACTGCTGCTCGCCATGTACCGGATCGTCCTCCTGAATGGCAAACATGAGGATTACGTCCGCTACCTCGACGCCGCGCAGCTGATCGCGCACTGGCCAGTGCTGCGCAAAATGCTGGGCCGCGGTGCACGCACCGTGTGGGAGGCCCGCTTCGCGCCCCTGCGGTTGGCGGCCGCCGCGTGAAACTGCCCAACCTGCCTGACCATCACCGCCGTCTGCTGGCAGACGCGCTGACCGCTGGGCAGCCTTTCAGGCTTGCGCTGAGGGAGGCTACGCCGTCCAGGCTCACGGCATCGTTCACCGGCCAAGCCGGGACCTCGACGACAACGAGTTCGCGTTCCTACGCAAGCTCGACACCCTGGCCGTCCCGGCTACCCGCGTCGTCGACAACGCGGGCTTCTTCCACGTCGGCCGCGATCCTCAGGCCGTTGACGATCAACTGCTGTACGACCGGCTGCTGAACGAGTTCCCCACGTGGCTGACCGGCACTCGCGCTGTCGGCGTCATTCCATGACGCTCCTCGGCTCAAGACCTCCAGACCCCGGCCGACCAGCCGTAGTTGAGGGACTGAAGGGACTGCCATCTCGGATGTTTGGCGCATAGCCATGGTCGTCGTCCCCGCGGCGACGGCGGCTCTTCCTCACCCTCGGCCGTCTCCGCACGGACGGGTCAAGCGAAACCGGGATCTCCGGGTCCACCGCTTGAGGAGATGCGCCGGGCATACCGACGACATCGCCAGGTTCCCGGATGGGAGGGCGAATTCTGCCATGTGGCATGTCATGTTGTGGACGGCCGCCATAGCATGGTGGGCATGCTGTCATAAAGCAGGGTGTCGGTCCGCTACCGCTGGTTCGAGCAGGTGGGTGCGAGCCGCGCCGTGGCCCGGAGGAACGACGGATTGGGGGCGTTTCTGTGGCGCGTCAGGACAACCCGATGTTTCTTCGGCAGAGGTTGCGAGAGCGACTGAAGAAGGCGCGTGAGACAGCAGGAATGACCCAGATAGAGGTGGCCCGATACTTCGACTGGTCGCCATCGAAAGTCATTCGCATCGAGAACGGAAAGATCGCGGTCAGCGTGGCGGACACACGGGGCTTGGTAGCGCGCTACGGGTTGGACACGGAGGAGAGCCAGGAGCTGGTCGAACTGGCCAAGGCAGCCCGACGGCCGTCGTGGTACGCCGCCTATAAGGAGATCATGACGCCTGCGCTCGAGACGTTTGTCGCATACGAGGAAGTCGCCCGGGTCGTGCGAAATTACGAACGCAACGTGATACCCGGCCTGCTACAGACCGAAGAATACGCCCGCGCTCTCCTCAAGGGACTGCAGAACGACGGAGACCTCAGAGCGCTGGAGTTACGGGTGGACTTACGTATGCAACGCCAAAGGGTCCTCGTCGATGATGAAGCAGAATTCTTCTTCATCATCGACGAGGCAGTACTGCGGCGCATGATCGGCGGCGAGGCCATTATGCGCCAACAGTTCGAAGCGCTACTCAGCGTGAACGAGAAGCCCAACGTGACGATCCTCTACGTGCCATTCTCGGTCGGGGTCTACCCATCCTTCCGCAGGCCCTATCAGCTCTTCGAGATCGAGCCGGGTGGTGGCGACCTCATCGTCTACCTGGAAAGCCCGGCCGGCGAGACGCTGATCAGCGAGCGGGCCGCTTCACCCAAGGCCGTAGAGCCGGCAGACTATCTGGACGCATTCAGCAATATAGAAGAAAGCGACGATTCCAAGCCGATAAACGAAGAGGTTCTCTTCGGTCCCATATCGGCCGGATCTGCGAACAGTTAAGTACGCGGCACAGGACGATTTCGCACGCTGCCAACGAACTGGATCCACGCGGAACCGCTGAACGTCAAAAATCCCAGTCCGGGGTCTTTCGAGTCCCGCACCATCGATCTATGACCCATGACCACTTCGATGCAGGCACCGGACTCACTGTGTGAGCTCTTGCGCCATGGGTTTTCGGGCTCGACCACGTATTCCTCCGTGCTCAGTCATGACTGGGGGGGGAATTATGATCCATCCCTGCTGCCCCGGGCAAACTCCGCGCTTAGGAGCGTGCCGTAGCGCAGACGCTACCGCCTCGGGGCCTCGCGTGACCGAGGGCCGGACGGACGTGTCGCGCCGGGCGGGGCGGGGCCCGACGCGACATCGGCTGCCCCTATCCAGCAGCAAGTACGTCCAGACCCGCCAGAACGGGCACAGCACAAATAGGCGTAGACCATAACGCCAACGGCAGCGTGAGACCACGCGGTAGACACCACGATGTAATGCGATCAGCGAATACTCCATCAGCCGGTTTGCCACGTGGCATTCTCGGGGAAGCTAGCGAGTGAAGGTGGCCGCCGGCGTGGCGAGGTGAAGCCGCTGGCGGACGAGAGAAGCATAGGTGGGTACTCCTGTGGCAGCAGGGCACCTTTGTTACATGTACAGCAAATGACCCCGGATGTTGCCTCCGGGGTCATTTGTGTTGTGCAGCGAATCAATTTCCTCACTGCAGTTCATGAATCACCAAGACGCTCTTTCGGGGAGCGAACAAGTGTCCCGAAATGCGCCCCCCAGTGCTTCTGCACGCAGGGTTGAAGAGATTTACGCACCGCACAAATGGAAAAGAAAAGAATATGCCGGCTGCCACCGGTGCTTCTCTCTCCACCGGGAGGACTTGATTCCTCCCTCACCCTCACGGAGGCGCCATGAGCGCTCACCCATCATCTCTGCCACCACCGCGAGAAACCGAACCTGACGAGGCCGCCCGCACGGGACAACTGACCTGGCCTGTAGCGGTTGTCGCGCTTCTCATCGCCGTCAGCTCACTCACCTGCGCCGTGCTGATCATCGCGCTGGCACCCCACCAGCCTGAAGCCAGCGCGGCGGCAGCAGGCGTCATCGCCAGCACGGGCATCACCGCCACCGTCAGCGTGATGCACAAGCCCTGATGTGACGGATCTGCGGGGGCAGGTCAACCCTGTCACCCAAAGCTGCACCAGAGCCGTATGCCGTTGTCGCCGGTCTCGACAGCCGGTCACGCGAAACGCTCGGCTGGGGGGTCCCGGCCGAGCGTTTGTGCGAGGTGCTCGCGTTCTGGTCAGCTCATCGCGATGTGGCAGGCGTTAGCAGGATCGGGTGTCCGGGAGCACGTTGTCCGGGTAGTCGATGTAGTAACTGGCCATCCAGCCGTCGAAGTTGGGCGTGATGATGTAGACCCAGTACGGGTTGCCGCCCACTGTCTGGCTGCCGACCATCTGGCACCAGACCTCGAAGGAGTCGCCCGGGTTCACCTGGCCGCGGATGTTCGGGCAGTTGGTGGTGGACGGTGACATGCCGCAGGTGGTGAGGCTGGCGTTGTTGTGGCGCACGTTCACGTTCGTGGCCCAGGTAGTGAAGGTGCGCTGGATGGAGACGTCGCCTTCGCTCTTGGCTGCGATCGCGGGCCGGGGGCCGGACGGCGCGGAGGCGTTGGCAGACGGTGCTGTCGCGAGCACTGCCGTCAGCGCCAGGAACAAGCCGAGTACGGCTTTACGCATCAAGAACTCCTTGTCGAGGGGGGAACAGGGCCACCTGATGAAGCCCTTCCGCTGCCGATCAGTGCCGGTCAGTGCGGGTCAGCGCTGGTCACGGGGACCGGATGCGGATGAAGGCGTGGCGCAGCAGGCGGTGGTCGGTCGGCAGTCCGGGAGGTTGTCGATCGAGTGGGGGTGTGGCGTGCCGTCGTCGTGCGTGGTGGCCATCCTCGGGCCCGTGCAGGTGCCGTCCACGCTGTCTTGCGCCGTTGGGGTGCGCGGATGCATGGCGCTCCTTGCGGCCGGGATGACAGGGGCGTTTGTGCGAAACGGTAGGAGGGTGCGGGCGGGAAGGGTCCTGACAGATGTCAGGGGTCTCGGGCATGGGCACGCGCAGTTGCTCGAGGTCGGCGCGGCGTAGCTGTTCGGGAACGCAAAAAGGCTCCCGCTTCGCCGGGAGATCCGGCGCAGCGGGAGCCTTGGACGCAGGTGGGGTCAGGCGGCCTGCACGCCTTCGAAGATCAGGATCCTGCCCTTGGTGTTGCGGACGCGCAGGGGGACGATCTCCTGGTAGGCGGGAGAGTCGTACCAGCGCTGGGCCGCTTCGGCGTCCGGGAACTCGATGACGCCGGTGAAGGCCTTGCTCTCGCCCTCCAGGATCTGCCAGGGGGCGCCGCGGACCAGGTAGCGGCCGCCGTGGGGCTCGATGGTGGAGACCAGTTTGGCGCTGTAGGTGGCGACCATCTGTGGGTCGCCGTCGCCGTTGAGTTCGGCTTCGGCTATGACGTAGGCAGTCATTCGTGTCCTTCTTCGTCTGTCGTCAGTGTGGTGGCCTACGCGAACGCGCCCGGCCCACCAGCTGCTGCTGGTGGGCCGGGCGCGTTCGGCTGTGTGGGAGCGGAGAGGGTTAGGAGCGGGTGGAGAGCGGGGCCGGGGCGGGTGCGGCGGAGGCCGTGCCGGTGACCCGGTGCGTGATCGCGGAGACGGACAGGAGGGCGAAGGCGACCAGTGCGGCGACCGTGCGTACCGCGTGGGACGTCTGCCACTTGTCCCTCACGTCGGCCCAGTCGGACGGCGGGGACGTGACCGTCCAGTCCTTCTGGTCCGCGTTGATCGGGAGGTTCACCGCGATCGTCAGGATCAGGATCAGGAGGAGCAGGGCCAGGGCTGCCAGGGGGAGGTAGAGGTCTTTCCCCTTTGCCTTCCAGGCGCCGAAGACCAGGATCGCTGTGGCGATGATCGTGGGGATCAGGGTGGCGGAGGCCAGGGTGTCCAGGTTGTCGAGTTCTACCTGGCGGACCTGGGCGTAGACCTTGGCGTCGTAGTCGCGCAGGGAGGTCTCCAGGACCATGACGCAGACCAGGAAGCCCGTGAAGACTCCGCCGAAGATCAGGCCGATCCAGCGGGCGATCGAGAACAGCGGACCTTGCTTCATTCACAACTCCAGGGCGGCTGCGGGGTGGTGGGGCGCTCAGTCACTCACTCCGCCAGCCTTCCACAGACGTGGTCGAGTCCTGGTCGAGTTTTCAGGCGGCTTCCGCCTTGGCTTGCGGGGCCTCGCCCGACTGCCAGACCAGGTCGAAGACGAAGCGGTGGATGCGCCAGCCGTGCGGGGTGCGGCGGGCTTCGGCCTCGTAGTGGCCGCCGATGGTGAAGTCCGCCGCCGGCTCGTCGGCCCGGCGGACGTGGACCGCCATCAGGTGGGCGGCCACGCGGGCCTCGTCGCCGTCCAGCTCGACGGTGTGGTTGGCGCTGATGTGGTGGGTGCGGGCGAAGGTCGTACGGGCCATCTGCTGGAAGCCGACCAGGCCTTCCAGGCCCTTGAACTCGCCGAAGGGGAACGACAGATGGACGTCCTCGGTGAAGATCTTGTCGAGCCAGGCGTCGCTGCCGCGGTCCTTGTCGAGGTGGTGGACGTAGCGGTCGCAGAGCTGGGTGAGCTCCAGGCGGTCGTTGAGGAGCCGCAGTTGGCCGTAGAGGGTTTCCAAGCCGGCCTCGTCCTGCGTTATAGACATCTTCGAGCCCTTCTCTAGTGAGGCGTGCGGGTCAGGCCGCTCGCTGGAACTGGATGCTGCGCCAGGCTCGGGGCTGGAACGGGGTGGGCTGCTGGCGGTGCCAGCGGGCCGCGGTGGGTGGTCGGCGGCCCTCCGTGGTGGCATGGGGCGGGGCGCTCATCAGGCGCTGGTGCAGGACGGCTATCACTGCGGCCAGCTCTTCCGGGGTCGGGTTGCCTCGCTCGATCTTCAGCTCGAGAGGTGACATCGGTGGCCTTTCACTGGGGTGGCGTGCCGTGCTTACGGCGGGGCAGGGACGCGTCCTTCGCAGCGAGCATCCTCAGGGCACTGATGAGTGACAAGCGGGTGTCCGCCGGGTCGATGACGTCGTCCACCAAGCCGCGCTCCGCCGCGTAATAGGGGTGGACCAGGTTCCGCTTGTACTCGTCGATCTTCTGGGCGCGCGTCTCCTCCGGGTTGTCGGACTCCGCTATCTCCCGGCGGAAGACCACGTTCGCGGCGCCTTCCGCACCCATCACCGCTATCTCGTTCGTCGGCCAGGCCAACGCCACGTCGGCGCCGATCGAGCGGGAGTCCATGACGATGTACGCGCCGCCGTACGCCTTGCGGAGCACCACCGAGACGCGGGGGACGGTGGCGTTGCAGTAGGCGTACAGGAGTTTGGCGCCGCGGCGGATGATGCCCTCGTGTTCCTGGTCGACGCCGGGCAGGAAGCCGGGGACGTCGACGAGGGTGACCAGGGGGATGTTGAAGGCGTCGCAGAACTGGACGAAGCGTGCGCCCTTCTCGCTGGCCTTGATGTCCAGGACGCCGGCCATGGCGGCGGGCTGGTTGGCGACGATGCCGACCGTGCGGCCGTCCAGGCGGGCGAAGGCGCACACGATGTTGGGGGCCCAGGCCGCGTGGACCTCCATGTACTCGCCGTCGTCGACCAGTTCCTCGATGACGGTGCGGATGTCGTAGGAGCGGTTGCCGTCCGCGGGGACCGTGTCCAGGAGGGCGGGGCAGCTGCGGTCGGCGGGGTCCTCGGTGAGGGTCTCCGGGGGGAGTTCCCGGTTGTTGGACGGCAGCATCGAGACCAGGTAGCGGACCTCGGCGATGCAGGTCTCCTCGTCGTCGTAGACGAAGTGCGCCACGCCGGAGGTGGCGGCGTGGACGTCTGCGCCGCCCAGGCCGTTCTGGGAGATCTCCTCGCCCGTCACCGCCTTGACGACGTCGGGGCCCGTGATGAACATCTGGGAGATCTCGCGGACCGTGAAGACGAAGTCCGTCAGGGCGGGTGAGTAGGCGGCGCCGCCCGCGCACGGGCCGAGCATCACGGAGATCTGCGGGATGACGCCGGACGCCAGGGTGTTGCGGCGGAAGATGCCGCCGTAGCCGGCCAGCGCCGAGACGCCTTCCTGGATGCGGGCGCCCGCGCCGTCGTTCAGGGAGATCAGGGGGGCGCCGGCCGCGATGGCCATGTCCATGATCTTGTGGATCTTGGTGGCGTGGGCCTCGCCCAGCGCGCCGCCGAAGATCCGGAAGTCATGGGCGTAGACGAAGACCGTGCGGCCGTCGACCGTGCCCCAGCCGGTGATGACTCCGTCGGTGTAGGGCCGCTTGTCCTCCAGGCCGAAACCGGTGGCCCGGTGCCGGCGCAGGGCCTCGATCTCGGTGAAACTGCCCTTGTCGAGGAGGAGCGCGATGCGTTCGTGGGCCGTCAGCTTGCCCTTGGCGTGCTGACGTTCGGTGGCGGCGGGATCGGGGCCCGCGAGGATACGGTCCTTGATCTCCTTCAGTTCCAGCGTCGCCGCGGTGGACGGTGTGGTGTGCATGGCCATCACTCCCAGGTGGGGCAGACCTGCCGCTCGGCGGCGATCCGTTCGGTGGCGTCGTCGGTGTAGAGGCACTCGGTCGGCAGCCGGCGGGCGAGGATGTCGGGCCCGGCAGTGCCGGCGGGGGCCGCGATGGCGACGGCGGCCACGTGCGCGGGACAGCTCGGCATGTTCTCGACGCGCCAGCCCCTCGGGCGGGCGGGAGCGTCCGGGCCGGTGCGCTCGCCCAGGTAGTCCGAGTTCAGTTCGCGGCCCAGACCGGTGCCCAGGCCCTTGAAGTAGGCCTCCTTGCGGGTCCACAACCGGCCGAAGGCCAGGGGCTGTTCGGCGTCGGGCAACGCCCGCAGTTCCCGCTGTTCCTCCGGGTGCAGTTCCGGCAGACACAGTTCGACCGTCTCCAGCGTCGGCACCCGCTGGACATCCACCCCCAAAGGCGCGCCCGCGATGCTGATCAGGGCGATGCCGTGACTGTGGGAGAGGGAGAAGTGCAGCCCCGTGCCGTGCAGGACGGGGCGGCCGTGCGGGCCGCCGCAGCACGGGCAGGTGTCCCGGCCCAGCGGGAGTTCGGCGGGCGGGATGCCGGTGTAGGCGGACAGCAGGCGGCGCAGCGCGATGTGCGCCATCAGGTAGGTGAGACGGTCCAGGGGGCGGACGAACGCCGCCGCCCGTTCTCGTTCACGGTCGTCCAGTTCACTGGTGACCATGTGCTCGGGGTGGTCGCCCGCCCATTCGGTGCCGATCACCCACAGGTGGATCTGGTGTGTGTCGACACTCAGCCGGGGGGCGGTGCGCAGGAGTGGGGCGGTGGAGCGCACTGGGCTCATCGCGCCGTCCCGTAGGCGGGCACGGCCACCGATACGGCCAGCAGGGCGGCGATCTCGCCGACCGTGTCGTCACGCAGCAGGTCGTGCGTCTTGATCCGGACGTCGAGCTCGTCCTCCAGGCGGCGCTTGAGGCACAGCGCCGTCAGGGAGTCCACGCCGAGGGCGCGCAACGGCCGGTCGGGGCCCACCCGGTGGGCCGGCGGCACGTCGAGGACGTGGGCCAGTTCCCGGCAGAGCCAGGACACGATCGTCCGGGTGCGGGCGTCGAGGTCCATGGCGCGCAGCGCGGACGGTGCGGGTGGCCGTACGAACAGCGGGGTGCTGGTGTGGTTCATGGACGTGTCGCTTCCGTCGAGGGGGGCGCGGGGCGGGGTGGTGGTGCGTGTGGGTGGGGGGTTGGGCTGTCAGGCGGCCGCGGGCAGCGGCACGGTGGTGCCGGTGACCGCGTGTCCGGCGAGGCACTCCTCGAGGAAGGCGAGGGCGCGCAGGTGGTAGGTGTGGGCGGTCCAGCCGAGGCTGATGTTGTGGCCGGCCTGCGGCAGGCGTTCCACCAGGACGCGGGGTGCGCGCGGCAGCAGTCCGGCCAGTTCGGCCAGCGCGTGCTCGTCGTGGCGCCACCACTTCTCGTACTCGGCGAACGTGAACCGGACGGGCACCCGGACCCGGGCGGCAACGGACGCGAACCGGGCGGGCCAGGACCGTACTTCGGCGCGTTCCCGCTCGGGCATGGGCGCGACGGGGCAGGTGCGGAACGTGTCGGGCGGATACAGGCGCAGGGCGCCCCAGTTGTGTTTCCAGTGGCCCTGGCCGCCGGCCGAGGGCAGATCGTGGGCCGGCACGGCCAGCCGGTGGCCCAGCCCTGAGACGTCCACGCCCAGCAGGGGTGCCGGGAGGCCGTCCGCGGCGCAGGTCAGGGCGAGTTTGCCGCCGTAGGAGTGGCCGACGACGAACACACCCGCGCCCAGGTCGTGCGTGGCCGCGTACTGGGCGAGGGCCGTGCGGACCGTGGCCGACTGCTCGGCGAGGGTCTGGCCCGTCGGCAGGTCGGGGGTGGAGGCGCCGTAGCCCGGGCGGTCCAGGGCGAGGACCGTGTAGCCCAGTCGGGCGCCGAGCGTGAGCAGCGACTGGCCGGGGTGGGCCCGGCCGTCGAAGTAGCCGGCGGTCATGCCGCCGCCGTGCAGGGCGAGGACGGTGGCCCGGGGCGCGCCGCCGGGCGGGGTGGCGAGCAGCGCCGAGAGGCGCAGGCCCGCCGCGTCCAGCGTGACGCGGCGGGGCCCGGCGGCGGGCGGGGCGTCAACTGCCGTGCACGCCCCGCCCGTTGGTGGAAGGTCCACGCTCACGCCGTGCTCCCCGATGTGCTGTCCTCCGCTTCGCCGAACCAGCGGTGCAGTGCGGCGCGCAGTGCGGCCGGGTCCGCCGTGGTGCCGGTGGCCCAGGCGATGTAGCCGTCGGGGCGGACCAGGAGGGCGGTGGTGGCCGTCAGGACGGGTTCGGTGTCCTGCGGGCGGGCCGTCACCGTCGTCACCCGGTCCCGCCAGGGGGCCGCCGCCTCCCGCAGGGCCGGGTCGTCGGCGAGGTCGAGCAGGACGCCGCGGCCCGGGTGCAGGAGTTCCATCGTGGTGACGGGGCCCTCGGCGCCGGTCAGGGTGCGCGGGGGCAGGCGCCGGCCCAGCAGGGGGTGGGTGCCCTCGCCGACGTCGTAGCGGACGTCCAGGCCGGAGACCAGACCGGACAGGTGCCGTTTGACGTCGTCGTACTGGATGAGCTCGCCCATCAGCTCGCGCAGCGGGCTCATCTCGGGGCCGCCGACGAAGAGCATGCCCTGCGCGTGGGTGTTCATCAGCAGCCGGGCACCGGCCGCGTGGCGCTCGCTGTGGTAGGTGTCGAGCAGCCCGATGGGCGCGCGGCCGCGGACCTCGGCGGCCAGCTTCCAGCCGAGGTTGGCGGCGTCCTGGACGCCGGTGCTCAACCCCTGCCCGCCCGCCGGGAGATGGACGTGCGCCGCGTCCCCGGCGAGCAGGATGCGGCCGCGCCGGTACTCGGTGACCTGCCGGGTGGCATCCGTGAACGAGCTGACCCAGTGGGCGGTGCCGGCGCTGATGTCCTCGCCGGTGATGTCCTGCCAGGCGTCGGCGACCTCCGTGAAGCTCACCGACCGCTCCCGTTCACGGCCGGGCTCGACGTCGGGGACGACGATGATGCGGTCCACACCGTCACCGAGCGGGGCCGCCATCACCATGCCGCCCGGCAGGCGCTCGCCGAGGAAGCGCGGGCGCAGGTCGCAGCCGGCGACGTCGGCGAGGTACATGGTGCGGGTGGCGTCCGTGCCGGGGAAGGAGAACCCGGCCGCCCGCCGCACGGGGCTGCTGCCGCCGCCGCAGCCCACCAGGTAGGCGGCGGTGAGGCGCTGGACGCCCTGCGGGGTGGCGACGGTGATCTCGACGTGGTCGCCCTTCTCGTCGAGCTCGAGGAACTCCCAGCCGCGCCGGATGTCCGCGTCCAGCGAGATCGCCCACCGCTCCAGCACGTCCTCGGTGTGCGACTGCGGCACACCACGCGCACCGAAGTGGGCGTCCTGAAGGACGGTGTAGTCGAACTGCACGCCGCCGAAGTGACCCATGGGGGCCTTCTCCAGGTCCCCGAACCGCGGCAGCAGGCCGCGCTGTTCGAAGACCTCCATGGCGCGTGCGGTGAAGCCGAGCCCGCGGGACTGGCCGGTGGGCTGCTCCAGGCGTTCCACCACGACGACGTGGGCGCCGCCCAGGCGCAGTTCCCCGGCGAGCATCAGACCGGTCGGGCCGGCCCCGACGATGATGACGTCGGCGTCCATGGTCTCTCCTCTCCCCTACTCGTGAGTGGTGGTCAGCCGAACAGTCCGGCGATGTGCTCCGGCGCCTTCGTACGGCCCCAGTCCAGGGCCTGGCCGAGCAGTTCCGGCGTCGCCTCGAAGCACTTGTTGTCCGGGTCGCCGAGCGCGAACGGCTCCGGCAGGAACTTCGACTCCCGCAACTGCTCGAAGAGCAGCTCGGCGGCCTCCCCCGGCTCCAGCCCCCCGGCCTCGACGGCCTGGCAGGTGCTGCGGGTCAAGGTGAGCAGGGAACTGATGTCCTCACCGACCGGCGCCGGCAGACCGGGGGTCGTGGTCTGCTCCAGGTCCTTGAGGATCTGCTCGTCGCGGTTCTCCATGAAGCGGCGGTACGCCCGCTCGACGGTCATCGTCGGCATGATGCTCGTCGACTCCCACACCCGCGTGACCGCGTTCCACAGGTCGTAGTGCTTGAAGCCGACGAACGAGCTGTAGACGAGGTCGTCGTGGACGTCGTACAGGCCCTGCTGGAGCCGGTCGATGTACTCGAAGCGCTCGGTGGACCAGTCGCCGTCCCGGGAGGCCTCGATCAGCCGCCACGCCAGGGAGTTGACGACCTCCAGCGTGTTGGTCAGGCCACGCGAGTACAGCGCGTCGATGAAGCCGGCGGCGTGCGCGGTCAGGCAGTACCGCTCGCCGACCGTGCTGGAGGAGGAGTACTGCAGACGGCCCGTGGCGACCCAGGGGCGCACCGCGCGGGCGTCGGTGAACTGCTCGGCGATCTGCGGGAAGCGGGCCAGGAACTCGTCGAACTCCTGCTGCGGGGTGAGGTCCTGGGACTTGGGGAACTTCCGCTCGTCGAACGTGAGTCCCACGCTGCACAGCGGGCTGATCGCGCCGTCGTGGTTGTCGAAGGGGATGACCCACAGCCAGCCGCCGTCGAAGACGTGGTGCAGGGTGCCGTGGTGCCAGGGGCTGGGCTGCTGGTGCCCGGCGGCGGACGGGGCGTCGTCGTAGGGGGTGACGCCGACCATGTGCGTGAACAGGGTGCGGGAGTGGTGGCGGGCGCGGGTGGGCTCCTCGCGCAGACCGAACGCCTCGGCGACCGGGGAACGGAAACCGCTGCCGTCGACCAGGTACTCGGCCCGGTACTCCACGCCGCGGTCCGAGCGCAGCACCGCGCCGTCGGGGCCCGTCTCGATGTCGGTGATCCGGGTGCCGAGCAGCGGGGTCGCGCCGTAGCGGACGGCCAGGTGGAACAGGTAGGCGTCGGTGTCCTGCCGGAACAGGTGGCTCTCGGTGCGCTGCCACTCCGGGACGACCAGCTGGTTGATCTCGTCGGGGTTCTGGTCCTGCCCCTCGCGGTGGTAGACGAAGCCGAAGTTCTGCTTGCGGCCGCTCATCGGGGAGACGTGGTCCTGGATGCCGCGGAAGCTCGCCATGTGCACGATCTCGGGGACCTCGTAGCGTTCGCCGACGATACGGGTCATGGCGGAGGTGTACGGGATCGTGGACTCGCCGACGGCGAAGCGGGGGTGGGTGCCGGCGTCGATGAGGAGCACCTTCACGCCGTTGCGGGCGAGGACCGCGCCGAGCATGCCGCCGGCCATGCCCGCGCCGAGGATGGCCACGTCGTAGCGCTCGTGCGCGTGGTCTTTCGTGTTCATGGGGTCACCCTTCGGGGAGTCATTGGCGGCCTCGGCTTCGCCGTCGGCCTTGGGGGTCCCACCCGCACCGCCCGTGCGGCTTGTTGATTCGGGTGCGGGTGGCCCCTGTGGGGCGGAATCGCCGTCGGCGGCTGCCGGTTCGGGGGCGGGGGGTGGGGCGGCTACGGATTCGGGTGCGGGCACGGTCGTCGGCGCCCGATCGCCGTGGGCGGCTGCCGGTTCGGAGGTGGAGAGCGGGGTGGCTACTGCCAATTCGCTGGTGGCGAGTGCGGCGGCTTTGGACTCGGGCGCTGGTACGGGACGCGGCGTCCGTACGTCGTCGGCTGTGGGGCGTTCCGTCGTGGGCGGGCCGAACCAGTGGGTCAGGGCCTCCGGCAAGGGCGTGTCGCTCGGGGACGTCCAGGCGATGTGGCCGTCGGGGCGGAGCAGGAGGGCGTCCGTGCCGGGGAGGTCGGCTGTGGCGGTGAGTGTGGTGACGTAGTCCGACCAGGCGGTCGCCTGCTCTCCGAAGGGCGTCGCCTTCGGGGTCAGGAGGAGGAGCAGGGGGCGGGCCTGCTGCAGCAACTCCGTTGTCGTGCACTGGCGGTCGCCCGTCGTCAGGGTGGTGCGTGGCAGGCGTACGCCCTGGTCGCCGTAGCTGATATCCAGGCCCGCGATCATCGACGCCAGGTGGGTGCGGACCTTCTCGGAGGGCAGGAGTTCGGCGAACAGGGCCCTGGTGGAGTTGGATTCCGGGCCGCCCAGGAGAAGCTGGGACTGGACCTTGATGTTGGCGAGGACTCTGCGGCCCACCTCGTGGCGTTCGGCGTGGTAGGTGTCGAGCAAGTCCGCCGGGGTCCTGCCGGTGGCCACCGCGGCCAGTTTCCAGCCGAGGTTCACCGCGTCCTGGAGGCCCAGGTTGAGGGCTTGGCCGCCGATCGGCATCTGGCGGTGGGCGGCGTCGCCGGCGAACAGGACACGGTCGTGTCGGTAGGCGGACAGTTGGCGGTTCGCGTCACCGAAGGAGTTCACCCACAGCGGCGTTCCGGACGTGATGTCCTCCCCCGTCACTCGCTGCCAGACCTCGCACACCTCCGCGAAGTCCGGTTCTCCGGTGCGTGGTTGGGCCTCGCGGCCGAACTCGTGCACCATCACGCGGGTGACGCCGTCGCCGCGCCGTGCGGCCACCGCCATGCCACGTTCCAGGCGCTGGAAACGCCGGTTGGGTACGTCGATGCCGGCGACGTCGGCGCGCAGCAGCTCGCGGTGCGCGTCCTCGCCGGGGAAGTCGGCGCCCAGCAGACGGCGTACGGTCGAGTTCTCGCCGTCGCAGCCCACCAGGTACGCCGCCCGGATCCGTACCGGCCCGCCGGGACCGGCGGCCACCGCCTCCACGCCCTCGCCGGTGGTGCGCAGGGCGCGCAGGGTGTGGCGCCGCTCGATACGCGCGCCCAGACCTACCGCCCAGTCCTGCAGCAGGCGTTCCGTCTCGGTCTGCGGGACCTTCCACTGCCCGGGGTGGGTGCTGGGCAGGGTGAGGTCCAGCGGGATGCCGCCGAAGTGCCCGCGCACCTCGCACGGCGGGGTGCCGAAGGCCTCGAGCAGGCCCCGGCTGTCGAGGATCTCCATGGTGCGGGCGTGCAGGGTCGAGGCCCGCGACTCGGTCGTCGGGGCCTCGCGGGTCTCCAGTACGACGACGTCGGCGCGGCCGAGGCGGAGTTCACCGGCGAGCATCAGCCCGACCGGTCCCCCGCCCACGACGACGACGTCGGCCTCCAGCCGCTGGTACGCCATGGTCAGCGCTGGTTCTCGGCGTGGTCCTTGGCGTACCCCAGGGTGGCGCGGCTGTTGGTGCTCAGCGCGCCGTGGACGTACGCGCGGGCGTCCGCGACCGTGGCGTCCTCGCCGAGGATCCTCGCGATGTTCGCGGTGTTGAGGACCACGGTGTGCTGGGAGGAGGCGGTGGTGGTGCCGTCGGCGGCCTCGGTGAACGTCCAGTAGCCGGTGTGGAGGGTCATCAGCGCGGGCAGCGTGACCTGCTTGTAGGCGATCTTGTGGTGCGGGAACGTCACCCGGTACGACTTGGTGGTGTGCGTGGAGCCGTCCTTGGCGCGGGTGTCCATCTCCAGGCTCTGCAGACCGGGTGACGGTTCCTCGAAGCGGACGGTGGCCACGTGCGGCAGCCGCTCGGGCCACAGGCCGGCCTCGTTGACGAAGTCGTAGGCGTCCTTGGCGGCGCCGGCGATCGTCACGGAGTCCTCGAAGGAGAACGTGACGTCCTCGGTGGCGTGGGCGAGTTCGACGTTGGTCTTCAGTGCCGCGAGCTCCGAGCGGGAGTTGCGGTCGACGGCCTCGTCGATCCAGGCCAGTCCCTCGGGGTCGTCGTCGATGGCCCGGTAGTCGTGCAGGAGCCGCACCCGGGAGGTGGACTCGGTGAGCGGCTCGATGATCCAGGTGCCGCCCATCGCGGCGACCGGCGGGGTGGAGACCTCCTGGCGGAAGGTGATGACCAGGCCCTCGGCGTCCAGGGTGCGGCGCGAGGTCCAGTTCTTCGGCTCGCCGTTGGCGGTGGCCCAGATGCGGATCCGCTCGCTGTCACCGTCGGCCTCGACACGGTCGACGAAGATGGTGGGCGGGAAGATCCGCGGCCAGTTCTCCACCTCGGCGATCAGGCGGTAGACGGCCGTTGCGGGGGCGTCGACGTCGACGGTGTGCTCGACCTCGCGGAGCGTCATGGCTGAACTCCCTTCAGGGCAGGGGGATTAGAAGTTGCCGAGGCCGCCGCAGACGTTGAGCGCCTGTGCGGTGATGGAGGCTGCGGTGTCGGAGGCGAGGTAGCCGACCAGGCCGGCGACCTCTTCGGGGGTCGAGTAGCGGCCGAGCGGGATCTTCGACTGGAACTTGGTGAGGATGGCGTCCTCGGTGGTGTCGTAGGCGGCCGCGTAGCCCTGGCGCACGCGCTGCGCCATCGGGGTCTCCACATAGCCGGGGCAGACCGCGTTGACGGTGATGCCGGTCGGCGCGAGCTCGTTGCCGAGCGCCTTGGTGAAGCCGACGACGCCGTGCTTGGACGCGGAGTAGGGGGCGCCGAGGACCACGCCCTGCTTGCCGGCGGTGGAGGCGATGTTGATGATCCGGCCGCGGTCCTTGTGGCGCATGCCGCCGGCGTTGAGGACCGCGCGGGTCATGCGGAAGACGCTGTTGAGGTTGGTGTCGATGACGTCGTCCCACAGCTCGTCGTCGATGTCGGCGGTGACGCCGCCGCCGCTGCGGCCCGCGTTGTTGACGAGCACGTCGACGGTGCCGAACCGCTCGACGGCGGCGGTGACGAACGCGGTGACGCTGTCGGAGTCGCGCACGTCGACGGCGGCTCCGTCGACGTCGAGACCTTCCTCGCGCAGCTGCTTGACGGTGCTGGTGACGTTCTCGGCGGTGCGGGCGCCGATGAAGACGCGGTGGCCGCCGGCGGCCAGGATCCGGGCGACCGCGAGGCCGATTCCGCTGGTGGCGCCGGTGACGAGAGCGACGCGCTGGTCCTGCTGCATGGTGGCTTCTCCCTGGGTCCGGTCGGGTCAGGCGGCGGTGGCGGCCGGCGACAGCAGTTCGTTGACGGCGGCGATGAGGGTGCGGGGGGTGCGGTTGTCGGTGAAGACGTCGTCGTCGAGGGCGATGCCGTACTCGCGCTCGATGCGGCCGCCGGTCTCCAGCAGGGCCAGCGACTCGTAGCCGAGCGACTCGAAGTCGAGGTCGAGGATGTCGCCGTCCAGGTCGATGCCGTCGTCGGCGCCGGCGCCCTCCAGGAGGATGCGCTTGAGGTCGGCGAGGGCGAACGCGGAGGTGCTCATGGGTGGGGGTCCCTTCGGGGATTGGCTGTGGTGAATGGGTGGGTGGGCATGGCGATGCCCCTGCCGGTGGGGCTTGGCAGGGGCATCGGGTTGAACAGGAGGAGCGCCTAGGAGCTCGGGAGGGTCTGTCGGGTTGCGGCTGCGGGCTCGTTGTGGCTGGTCGCGCAGTTCCCCGCGCCCCTACGGGGCACAGCCCCGCCCGGGCATGGAAACGCCCCTGCCGGGGCGGGGGATGTCGCCGGCAGGGGCGTGCTCCAGGGGGCCCGTCTAGCGGGGCCTTGGGGTCAGATGCCCCACAGGTGGCGCTTCTTGTAGCTCGACTCCCAGAACAGTTTGTTGAGGACCTTCACCGGGGCCGGCATGGTGTCCAGGAAGGCCTTGCGGTCGGTCTCGTTCTGTTCGTCGGTGATCCAGGGGAAGTAGACGGCCGCGCCCTTGGGGCCCTGCTTGCGGGCCATCGCGCCGCGGAAGGCGTCCCAGTCCTTGGTGGTGCAGGCGTCCTGGATGAGCGGCAGCGCCTCGCTCTCCTCGTGCTTCATGTGGTCGCCGAGGACCCGGATGAGTTCGGCGACGCGGTCGGCGAGGTCGGGGGTGTTGCGGGCCAGGCCGTCGTCGACGGAGGCGAGTACCGGGTCCAGCTGGGCGTGCTCGGCCTCCATCTCGTCGAGCAGTTTCTGGTCGGCGGGCCGGCCGGCGACGGCGGCCGCGACGCGCGGCCACAGGTCGGAGTCCTCGACGGTGTGGTGCACATGCAGCTGGTGCTTGAAGTTCGCCCAGCCGTCGCGCACCTCCGGGGACTGGGAGCGGCCCGCGGCGACCGCCGCGGCGAGCCGCCTCATGTCGCGCCGGAACGCGTCGTGCGTGGCGTACATGACGGCGAAGTTGATCGGGGCCTGCTGTGCGACTGCCATGGTGTGCGTGCCTTTCTTGAGTGACCGGTCGCGGCCGGTCGGCGGATGGGGTAACTCGCTGTCGCGAGTGGGGAGTTCGGCCTCTTCGGCCGAGCTCCCCACGCCCCGCGGCCCGGGATGCCCTCGTGAATGAGAGGGATCGGTCATGGCCGGATGTGACACGAACCGCCACCTTTGTGATCTGAATCACATTCGTGGGGGTGATGTCACATTTCCCGGACCAAAGCCGTCTCGGGTGTGAGCTCGTCCCAGGGAGGTGCACCATGTCCGACAGCCAGCCAGGCGACCACACGGCCGGTTCCGTCGAAGCCTCGACGGAGGTCTTCGTCGGCTACCGCGAGTTGCTGTTCTCGATCGTCTACAACCTGCTCGGAACCGTCGCCGACACCGACGACGTGCTCCAGGAGACCTGGTTGTCGTGGTCGGCGAAGAAGAGCCGCTCCCCGCACGAGGAGATCGACAACCCGCGTGCCTATCTCGTACGGATCGCGGTCAACCACGCGCTCGCCCGCAAGGCCGCCGTCAAGCGACGCCGTGAGACGTACGTGGGTCCCTGGCTGCCGGAACCGCTGGTGACCCGGGGCGCCGCCGAGGAGGAGCCGGCCGCCGAGCCCGCGCACCGGGCGCTGCAGAGCGAGTCGGTGTCGATGGCGCTGATGGTGGTTCTGGAGACGCTGTCCCCGCTGGAGCGGGCGGTGTTCGTGCTGCACGACGTGTTCGGCTACGCGCACGCCGAGATCGCGGGCATCCTCGACCGCAACCCCTCCTCGGTGCGCCAGCTCGCCCACCGGGCCCGCGCCCACGTACAGGCGCGGCGCCCCCGCTACCAGGCCGATCCGCACGTCCAGCAGAAGGTCACCGAGCGGTTCATCGACGCAGCCCTCGGCGGCGACCTCGGTCTGCTGATGGAGATGCTGGCACCGGACGTGACCATGTGGACCGACGGCGGCGGCAAGGTCCGCACCGCGGGCCTGCGTCCGGTCATCGGCCGGGAGAAGGTCTGCCGGCTGCTCGCGGGCTACGCCGGGCGCACCCCCAAGGACCTCGACATCCACTACCGGCACGTCAACGGCGACCCGTCGGCGGTGGTGTTCTCCGAGGACTCCCCGTACGCGGTGCTGGTCATGGACCTCACTCCCGACAGCGACCAGGTGCGCGGCATCTACGCCGTGGTCAACCCGGACAAGCTGGCCCGGGTGCGGTCCGCCGAGCCCGCCGAAACCACCGGATCCCCCGAGTCCTCCGAGAACGAGGTCTGAGGGCCGTGGGTGTCAGCGCGCGCCGCGCCCGCGGCCGGCAGCCGCTTCGGCGACACCGGCACGCGGTGCGGCGGCTGCCTCGGCGACGTCCGGAGTGCCGACTGCGCTCCCCACCAGGGGCAAGCGGTCGTCGTCCCGCAGCAGCCGGTTGAGGACGGGCGCCGCGATCCCGGTGGTGACCAGGGCCATGAGCACCATCGCGGAGAACAGCTGCACGGTCAGCAGCCCGAGGCTCAACCCCACGTTCAGCAGCACCAGTTCGGTCAGACCACGGGTGTTCATCAGCACCCCGAGCACGGTGGCGTCGCGCCACTCCATGCCCGTCAGCCGCGCGGACAGGGCGACGCCACCGAGCTTGCCGAGGCAGGCCACCACGATGATGGCCACCGTCTGCAGGACACCGCCCGCGCTGAGCGTGGTGAGGTCCACGGACAGGCCGGTGACGACGAAGAACACCGGAAGCAGCAGCTTGCCGACGGTCTCCAGGGGCGGCATCGCCACCCGGTGCAGCAGGCTGTCGTGACGCCGGGGCATCACCAGACCGAACATGAACGCCCCGAAGATGGCGTGGATGCCGATGTGGGAGGTGACGAACGCCGAGGTGAACACACCGGAGGCGACGAGCACCGGCACGTACTGCGTGTGCGTGACGCGCAGCCGGTCGCTGATCGTGGCGAGGACGGGGCGTACCAGCCACAGCATGACGACCAGGTAGACCGCCGACCAGGCCATCACCGTCAGGAATCCGGCGGTGCCGGTGGCGGTGGTCAGGGCGACCACGACGGCCAGCATGCACCAGGCGAGCACGTCGTCCGCGGCCGCGAGGCCGAGGGCCAGGGTGCCGGCGCGGGTCTTCTGCAGACCCTGCTCGGCGATGATCCGGGCCAGGACCGGGAAGGCGGTGATGGACATCGCGACGCCGAGGTAGAGCGCGAACTCGGTGAACGGCACGGTCTTTCCGTTGACCACGTCGTGCGAGCCGTAGATCAGCCAGGCGAGCCCGACGCCGAGCGCCATGGGCAGCGCCAGCGAGCTGATCCAGATGGTGCCGGTGGAGCGGAAGCGGCCTTTGAGGGCGCCGCCGTTGAACTCCCAGCCGATGATGAACATGAACAGGAGCAGGCCCACCTGGGAGACGACGCCCAGATGGGGGCGTATCTCGGCGGGGAAGAGCCGGTCGGGCAGGTCGCCGGGGAACAGTCCGAGCAGGCTCGGTCCCAGGCAGATGCCGACGGTGATCTCACCGATGACGGCGGGCTGTTTGATACGGCGGCACAGGGCGGTGACAGCGGCCGCCAGGGCGAGGATCAGGGCGATGCCGCCGATCGCCGTGACGGTGATCCACTCGGAGTGGGGCACAGCGCTCTCCTGTCAGGGGGCGGCGGTCATGGCCGGACCGGCGCGGTCGTGGATGTGGCGGCATCGACGGGGCGCAGTTCGATGAAGTCGAAGGCCTTGAAACGGCGCAGCAGGGGCCGCAGCGGCGCCGGTACGACGGACTGCTGCGGGTCGGTGAAGACCTGCGGCCGGTCCAGGCGGATCAGCTTGCCCCGGGTGTGCAGTTCGCAGCCGCCGCCGGCGATGGTGTTGCGCACCCAGTCGGACTGGGGGCCGTACGGCAGCGACATGACGTAGTTCCCGTCGCGCTTGAAGACCTTGACCGGGGTGCGGTAGACGCGCCCGGACTTGCGTCCCACGTGCAGGACGGCGCCGAACCCGGGCATGCGGGTCAGGACGGGGCCGACGAAGCGGTTGGCGAAGGTGCGGTTGAAGCGGGCCAGTCGCCGTTGGATGGCGGACATCCGGAACTCCTTAAGCGTGCGGGGTCAGACGTCGAACATGGGGTGGGTACCGCGCTGTTCGGCCTCCAGGGAGCCCATGGAGCCGCGGAAGAAGATCAGTGGTTCGGACTCGCCATTGGACACGCCCAGTTCGGCGACCTTACCGATGAAGATCGTGTGGTCG
Source organism: Streptomyces sp. NBC_00490 (assembly GCF_036013645.1). NCBI lineage: Bacteria > Bacillati > Actinomycetota > Actinomycetes > Kitasatosporales > Streptomycetaceae > Streptomyces > Streptomyces sp. NBC_00490. Next base: position 58,322 of record NZ_CP107870.1, read on the forward strand.
CCGCCCTCGACGGCGTTGACCAGGCGGCAGGACAGGAACGCCATGGCGCCGCTGAGGACGGGCACGCCGGCGGTGGAGTAGTGGTGGTCGACGCCGTCCAGGTTCGCGGTGTGCCTGCCGGCGAACGCCCAGGCCAGCGGCTCTTGCCGGCCGGCGAGGAAGTTCACCGTGTAGGCGCCGGACTCCTCCACCACCGCGCGCAGGCGGGACGCCTTGTGGAGGCAGAACAGCACCAGCGGCGGGTCGAGGGAGACCGAGGTGAAGGAGTTGACGGTGGTGCCGGCCGCCTGTGAACCGCTGCCGCTGGTGATCACGGTCACGCCGGTCACGAACATGCCGCACACATTGCGCAGCACCTTCCCGTCGATGGGACCGTCGGCCCGCTGTTGCAGGATGCCTGGCTGTGTCGTGGTCATGGGCGCCCCCTGGGGGAAGAAGGCCCCGGCGAGGGGCTCAGCGGATGCTCTGGGCGTACTTGAACAGGCCGTACGGGTCGTAGAGGGCCTTGGTCGCGGCGAGCCGCGGGTAGTTCTCGGCGTAGTAGGACCGCTTCCAGTCCTTCAGGGCCGGGTCGATGAAGTTCTGGTAGGTCTCGCCGCTGGAGTAGGCGTCGATCGCGGCGAACCCGCGGTCCACCCACAGCCGGGCGGCCGCCCGGCCCTCGTCGGTCGGTGAACTGGGGATGGTGGCCAGGTAGTTGGTGGTGTAGAGGCTGTCGCGGTGCACGTAGGCGGTCGCCGTGCGGGCGAGGTCGGAGGCGGCTCCGCCCACCGGGAGGACCTGGAGCTGGTGGATCTGGCCGGCCTGGCGGTCCGCGTCGAACACGGCGAGGGCCGCCGCCCACCCGTTGCGGGCCATGGGGGTCTTGAACATGCGGCTGCGTTCGAGGCCGAACGCGGGCCGGGTCAGCTGCCCTTCGGGGTGCAGGTCGGCGGCCCGGTGGCACTGCTCGGTGGTTTTGGTGGCGCAGCCGTAGACGCCCGTCATCAGCGAGCGGTGCGGCATGACGGCGTCCACCCGGGAGGCGGGCGGCCCGGTCAGGGTGAGCAACCGGCCCACCTCGTCAGCGAGTTGGGCGGCCGTGCCGGTGGAGACCAGCCGGATCGCGGGCACCGGGGCGGCGCCGGGCGCCGCGTCGGGGAGCGTGATCACGCACGCGCCGCCGATGGCGCGGGGGGCGTCCACCAGCCAGCGGGCGTATCCGTCGAGCATGTCGAGCGCCTTGTCGTAGGCGAAGACGAGCGTCGCGGTGGCCACGTCGGTGACGGCGGAGGCGGTGGCGGTGTACGAGGTGACGACGCCGAAGTTGCCGCCGCCACCGCCGCGTATCGCCCAGAACAGATCGCCGTGCCGCTTCGGTGCGGCGGTCACGATCCGGCCGTCGGCCAGGACGACGGTCGCGGAGGTCAGGGCGTCGCAGGCCACGCCGAGCGGGCGGGTCAGAAAGCCGAGGCCGCCGCCCTGGAAGAAGCCGCCGGCCGCGACGGTGGGGCCGGCGCCGCCGACCACGGCGAGCCCCGCGGGGGCCAGCGCGTTCAGCAGGTCGACGTTCTGGGCGCCGGGCCCGAACGTCGCCGTGGTGCCGGTGAGGCTGATGGAGTTCAGCCGGGACACGTCGACGACCAGGCCGGTGGTGGTGGAGTAGCCGCCCAGGCTGTGGCCGCCGCTGCGGATGGCGACGGGCAGGTCGTTGTCCTGCACGAACGTCAGGCACAGGGCGACGTCGGCCGCGCTCGCGCAGTACGCGACGGCCTGCGGGTCGATGGTGTCGAACTGCTGGAGTTCGAGTTGTTTGGCGGTGGCGTAGGAGGCTTCGCCGGGCAGCACGAGGGTGCCCGAAAGACGGCCGCGCAGCTGCTCCCAGGGAGCGGCCGCGCGGGCTGGGGAGGGGTGGAGGGCGGCGAGCGCGAGGGCTCCGCCGGAGGCTCCGAGGAGTGTTCTTCGACTGATCATGTCCGGTCCCAATACAAGCGCCCCCGGCCCTTGAGGGGCCGGGGGCGCGGACGGTGGTGCGGTCAGTGCGCGGCGGTGGCGTCCTTGGCGGGCGCCGTCTCCGGCTGCGCGGGCGGCACGCCGTGGCCCATGCCCGAGGGGGTCGGCCCGCCCTTGAGGGCGAGGCACAGGGCCGCGCCGGCGAACATCGTCAGGGCGGGCACCAGCATGGTGGGCTGGAGCGCGTCGACGAATCCCTGGTGGAAGACCTTGCCGGCCAGTTCCTGAATGGTGTTGGCGACGTCCTGCGGTACGTCCGCCGGCAGCGAGGCACTCTGCCGGGTGCCGACCTCGACCTGCTGGGCGCCGTCGGCGAACCCGGAGACGAAGTCGGCCCGGTAGTCCTGGGGCAGCGACTGGGCGGCGGTGGCGGCCTCCTCGCGCAGCGCGGAGACCAGCTTGGCCTGGAGCACCGCGCCGATGACGGCGCCGGCGAGCACGGAGCCGACCTGGCGCAGCGCGTTGTTGACGCCGGAGGCGGCGCCGGTCAGGTGCGGCGGCACGTTGCGCATCACCTCGGCGCCCATCGGGGCGAAGGTGCAGCCGGCGCCGAGCCCGGCGACGAAGAGCGGGCCGACGAACGCGGTCCAGGAGCTGTCGGTGTCGGCGACCATGAAGATCCAGGTGATGCCGATGCCGAACATCGACAGGCCCGCCGTCAGGATGTACTTGCCGCCGAACTTCTCCGACAGGATGCCGGCCGGGCCGGCCGTGAACATCGAGCCGAGCGCGAGGGGCACCAGGACCAGGCCGGTCTTGATCGGGCTGAAGCCCAGCACGGACTGCAGGTAGATCGTGGTCGGCAGGAGGATGCCGAGGACACCGAAGGACACCGCGATGCCGACGAGGTTGACGACGGAGAAGTTGCGGTCCTTGAACAGGGAGAACGGCAGCAGCGGCTCGTTGTCCTGCTGGCCGCGCTCGTACATCAGGAACGCGCCGATCAGGACGGCGGCGGAGACGAGCAGCGCCCAGATGAAGCCGTTCCACTCGTAGCGCTCACCCTCGATGAGGCCGAAGGCCAGGCAGAACAGCGCACCCGAGGCGATGATCACGCCCATCAGGTCGAAGCGGTGCTTGACCACCCGCACGTTCTTGGGGATGAGCTTGAAACCGAGCACCAGCACCAGCAGGCCGACCGGGATGTTGACGAAGAACACCCACCGCCAGTCCAGGTGCGTGACCAGCAGACCGCCGAGCGTCGGGCCGATCGCCCCGGAGACACCCGCGACCGCGCCCCACACGCCGTAGGCGGCGCCGCGCTTCTCGGGCGGGAACACGTCGGTGATGATCGACAGGGTCTGCGGCATCAGCATCGCGGCGCCCACCCCCTGCAGCGCGCGGAACGCGATCAGCTGGGAGGGGTCCTGGGCCAGACCGCAGGCCAGGGAGGCGAGGGTGAACAGGGCCACGCCGGACAGGAAGAGGTTGCCCTTGCCCCGGATGTCACCCAGCCGCCCCGCGGTGATGATCAGCGTGGCGAGGACCAGGGTGTAGGCGTTGACGACCCACAGGATCTTGTCGAGCGAGGCACCGAGGTCGTCGGTCATGTCCGGGATGGCGATGTTCACGATCGTCAGGTCGACCAGGGTCATCACGAACCCCAGGCACAGGACGCTCAGAACCGCCCACGGGTTGGTCTGCCGTTCTTGAGTCATGTTCCTCTCCTTGTCGCGGCGTCTAAGGCGCTCACGTTGTGTGGCGGTGCACCCAAGAGGGCGGTGCCGGTCCGGGTGTGACATGCACGAGCGACGGTGAGACGCACGTCACATTCAGGCCGTGGGGGTGAGGCGTTCCCGCAGGAAGGCGACGACCCGGGTGCGGGCGGCAAGGGCCTGGTGGCCCGGTGCCTCGCGCACCTCGACGGTCAGCACGGAGTGGGCGCTCTTGGCGAAACCGCCCGTGTTGCCGGGAGCGGAGTCGAGTTCGATGACCTCGAAGGCGTCCCCGAGCCGGGCACGGAGCGTGGCGAACCGCGCGGCCGGGGAGATGCCGTCCTTGCTGAAACGCAGACCCAGCACGCACAGTCCCTCGCCGCGCGTGCGGGCCACGACGGCGTCGAGCTCCTCGGCGGCGAGCCCGGCATCGGCCTTGCGGGTGCGGCTCGTCGGGAACGGCACCGAGGGCTGGCTGACGACGGGCGCGAGGACGGCGGGATCGACGGCGGCGGCCAGCGCGAACCCGCCGGTGAAGCACATGCCGATGACGCCGACGCCGGGGCCCGGGGTGCGCGCGGCCAGGTCGCGGGCGAGCGCCCGCAGATAGTCCGCGACGGGGCGGCGGGCGTTCGTGGCGAAGGCCCGGAACTCGGCCGACACGCACAGCCGGGCCACCACCCCCAGGGTGTAGGGCGGGGAGTCCGCGCGGCCGGGGGTCCCGAACAGGGAGGGGACCGTGACCGTGAACCCCTCCTTGACCAGGTGCTCGGCCAGGCCCAGCACCTCGGGCGTGATGCCGGGGATCTCCGGGACGAGGATCACCCCGGGCCCGGCCCCCTTCTCGTACACGTCGTGGGTGACGGAGCCGGCGGTGAAGGAGCGCCGGCTCCATCCGGTCAGGTCAGAGGTCGGTGCGGTGCCGGTCGTCACGGCGAACTCCTAGTGAGGCAGGCGCGGTTGGTGGCCGCGCTCTGGTCGTCGTACGACGTGGGCCGTACGACGACCAGGGCGGTGCCGGCCGGTCAGGCGACGCAGATGCCCTCGACGGCGATCTTCTCGTAGACGTGCGGGTAGGCCGTGATGCCGTCGGGGTACTTGGCCGCCGACTGCTGGAACTCCGGCTTGCTGAACGCGGCGAACAGGGCCTCGGTGGACTCCCACACGGCCACGTTCACCAGCAGGCGGCTGCCGGCGATGCCCTTGTGCAGCTGGGTCTGGATGCAGCCTGGGCTGCCCTTCATGTACGCGGCGTCCTCCTGCCAGATCTTGAGGAACTCGTCGTACAACTCGGTCGGCACGTCGAAGACGTTGACGAGTGTGATCGGCCCGCTCTTCTCCTGGAACTGCTTGATGAGGGGGGTGGCCGGGTCCAGCGCCTCGATCTTCATCTGTTTCCTTCCTGGTGGCGGGGGTGCTCAGAGCTCTTGCGGGTCGAGGTCGTCGGGGGTGATCTCCAGGACCGGGATGGGGCGGGCGGCGCGCTTCTGGAACTCGGCGATGAACGGGAAGACCTCGCAGAACTCGCGCCACCTGCGGTCGCGTTCGTCGCCGGCGAGGATCCGCACGGTGGCCGGGAACTGCTCGGGGCCGATGTCCACGGTCACCTGCGGGGTGGCGCGCACGTTGTGGAACCAGGCGGGGTGGCTGGCCTGCGGGCCGCCGGGCACGTCGAAGTGGCCGGGGGCGGCGCACACGATGTAGCGGCCGTTGTCGTAGACGTAGCCGACCGGCAGGGTGCGTGCCAGGCCGGTCTTGCGGCCGGTGGTGGTCAGCAGCATCGCGTCGAGGCGCCCGAAGTGCCCCATGATCTTTCCGCGGGACTTGCGGTACAGGAACAGATGCAGGTGCAGGAAGGACTTGTTGACCTTCTTGACGTACTTGTTCGGCGGCTTGGAGTACAGGTAGACGTTGAAGCGGGTGAACGCCTGCACCAGCGGGTTGGTGTCCTCCATCTGGGGGCGGGTGGCGGACCAGGAGGACAGCGCCGCCTCGTCCTCGGGTCGTGCGGTGGTCTGGGACATGGCCGTCCTTCCTTAGAGCGCCTTCTTGCCCTGAAGTGCCGAGCGCAGGCCGCTCCTCACCAGGGAGCGGGCGATGTCGCGCATCTCGCCCTCGGGGGCCTTGCGCAGCGACCAGTTCATGAACTTGGCGACCATCGCGGTGGTCGGGTACACGAACCGCGTGGAGTCGTCGTCCTTCCAGCCGAACACCGGGTTCAGGCCCTCGCACTCACGCAGCGCCGTGAAGATCGTGTCCGCCGCGGTGTCCCCGTCCAGCTCGCCGATCTCGTACTTCTCGCAGACCTCGGCGGTCAGTTCGAGGATCTTCTTGAACTCGTCGTGCGGCCACCACAGGCCCGGGTACGGGGTGTTCTCCAGCTCCTTGAGGTGCTGTTCGTTCCCGTCGAGTTCGTACTGCGCGCGGGCCCGGTGCAGCCGCATCACGCCCGGCGTGAGGAACCCACCCCACACCCGGAACACCGCGTTCCACAGACGGAAGTGGGAGAAGGAGATGTAGGAGGCGTTGACGAGGTCGTCGTTGTACTGGAGCAGACCGCGCTCCAGCTGCTCGACGTACTCGAACCGCTCCACCGACCAGTCGTCGTCCTTGACCGACTCCAGGATGCGCGTGCACAGCGAGTACACCACCTCGAAGGTGTTGGACAGGCCGCGCGAGTACAGCGGGTCCAGGAAGCCGGCCGCGTGCGACATCAGGCACCAGCGCGGGCCGATGGACCGGCTGGAGGAGTACTGCAGGCGGTCCGTGGAGATCCACTCACGCACCCGCTTGGCGCCCACGAACTGCCGCTTGACCGCCGGGTACTTGTCGAGGAATCCCTGCCACTCCTGCTCGGGGGTGAGGTCGGTGGGCTTGGGGTAGGTGCGCTCGTCCATGGTGATGCCGACCGAGCACATCGGGTTCTTGGAGCCCTTGACGTTGTCGAAGGGGATGATCCAGAACCAGCCGCGCTCGATGAGGTGGTGCAGGGTGCCGCCGTGCCACTGGGCGGGCGGCCGCTTGCTGACCGGGTGGTGCGAGACGTCGTCGAACGGCTTGACGCCGATGTAGTGCGTGAACATCGAGCGGGCGTGGTGCTTGAAGCGGGCGGGCTGCTCGCGCAGGGCGAACTTCTCCGCCAACGGGGAGCGGAAGCCGCTCGCGTCGATGAGGTACTTGGCCCGGAACACCTCGCCGTTGCGGCCGGTGATGGTGACGCCGTCGTCGTCGAAGTCGAGGTCGGTGGCGAACCAGTTCTGCCGGGTGACGCAGCCGTACTTGGCGGCGACGTTGAAGTAGTACTGGTCGCTGTCCTGGCGGAACAGATGGCTGGCGTCGGTGAGGACCTTGGGGATGACGAACATCGTCGCCTGCTCCGGGTCCGGCTCCCGGCCCTCCTCGTGCTTGATGAACCCGAAGCTCTGCTTCTTGCCGTGGTGCGGGCCGATGTTGTCGGCGACCGCCTTGGCGCTGAGCAGATGGCCGAGCTCGGGGACGTCGAAGCGCGACTTGAGAATGTGCAGCCACTCGATGAGCTGCGGCGTCATCGACTCGCCGACCGCGAACCGCGGATGCTGCCCGGCGTCGACGAGGACCACCTTGGTGCCCTGGCGGGCCAGGATCGCCCCGGCGACCGAGCCGGCCAGGCCCGATCCCAGGATGAAGACATCGCAGTGCTGGACGTTGTCGGACCTCTTGGCCTGGCCCTTGGCCATCACCTTGCTGGCCATACGCGCCACCCTCTCTTCTGACGTTGTCTGAGCCGTGTGTGTCGGGGCGCGGCCGGCGTTCACGAGGTGCTCCGGCGCACGACCATCGCGGAGTTGAAGCCGCCGTAGCCGCGGGCGAGGACCAGCGCGGTGTCCACCCGGGCCCGGCGCGCCTCGCCGGTGACCAGGTCCAGGCGGTAGGCCGGGTCGGGGGTGACGTGGGCGGTGGGCGGGATCACGCCGTCCCGGACGGACAGCAGGGCCGCGGCCACGTCCAGGGAGGCGGCGCCGGACAGCAGACGTCCGGTCATCGTCTTGGGCGCGGTCACCGGGACCCCTTCGGGGCCGAAAACCCGGGTCACCGCGTCCGCCTCGGCCCGGTCGAGCTCGGGGATCGCGGCGGCGTCCGCGAACACCACGTCGACGTCACCGGCATCGGCGTGGGCGTCCGCGAGTGCCTGGCGGATCGCCCGCTCCAGGCCCGGCTCGCGGCCGGTGCCGGGCGGCGGGTCGAAGGTGGCCGCGTATCCGGCGATCTCGCCGTACACGCGGGCCCCGCGCTCCCGGGCCGCCTCGGCGTCCTCGAGGATAAGCAGGGCGCCGCCCTCGCCCGGCACATGGCCGGCCGCCTCGATGTCGAAGGGCAGATAGGCGCGGCCGGGGTCGTCGCTGGTGGACAGGCGGCCGGCGGCGAGCTGCGCGACATGCCCCCACGGGCAGATCGAGCCGTCGACGCCACCGGAGACGATCAGCTTGCTGCCCTTGCGGATCATCCGCCGGCCCTGCGCGAGGGCATCGAGGCCCCCGGCCTGGTCGGAGACGACGACGCCGCTGGGGCCGCGCATGCCGTGCCGGATGGAGATCTGGCCGGTGTTGACGGCGTAGAACCAGGCGAAGGACTGGTACGCGCTGACGTACTGGCCGCCCTTGCTCCACAGCGCCTGCAGTTCGCGCTGGCCGAACTCGAAGCCGCCCGAGGAGCTGGCGGTGACCACGCCCATGTCGAAGGGCGCCCAGTCGCCGGGCGTGACGCCCGCGTCGGCGAGGGCCCAGTCGGCGGCGACCAGCGCGAGGCGGGTCATGTGGTCGGTCTGCGGCAGCAGCCGGCCCGGCAGATGGTCCTCGGCGACGAAGCCGGGGACCTCGCCGGCCAGGCGGGCCGGGTAGCCGGAGGCGTCGAAACGTCCGATCGGGCCGATGCCGCTGCGGCCCTCGACGGTGGCGCTCCAGAAGTCGTCGGTGCCCAGGCCGTTGGGGGCGGTGACGCCCAGTCCGGTGACGACGACGCGGGTGGTCGTGGCCGGGCCGGCGGTGGCCGTGCTCAGGGCCTCGGTCGTCTTCATGCCGCCCTCCGCAACACCATCGCGCTCTGGAACCCGCCGAATCCGCTGCCGACGCTCAGGACCGTGTCGGTGCGCTGTTCACGGGCGTGCACCGGCACGTAGTCCAGGTCGCAGTCGGGGTCGGGTTCGTGGAGGTTGGCCGTCGGCGGCACCACGTTGTTCTCGATCGCGAGGACCGAGGCGGCGATCTCCAGGGAGCCGATCGCGCCGAGCGAGTGCCCGACCATGGACTTGATGGAGCTGACCGGGGTTTCGTAGGCGTGCGCGCCCAGGCTGTGCTTGAACGCCGCGGTCTCGTGCCGGTCGTTCTGCTTGGTGCCCGAGCCGTGGGCGTTGATGTAGTCGACCTGCTCGGGGTTGATGCGCGCCTCGTCCATCGCGAGCCGGATCGCCTCGGCCATCTCCAGTCCGTCGGGCCGCAGCCCGGTCATGTGGAAGGCGTTGCAGCGGGTCGCGAAGCCGGCGATCTCGGCGTAGATGTACGCCCCGCGCCGCTCGGCCCGCTCGCGCTCCTCCAGGACGAACATGGCGGCGCCCTCGCCGAGGACGAAGCCGTTGCGGGTCCGGTCGAAGGGGCGGGAGGCGTGCTCGGGGTCGTCGTTGCGGGGGGTGGTCGCCTTGATGGCGTCGAAGCAGGCCACCGTGATGGGGGAGATGGGGGCGGCCGCGGCGCCGGCGAACATGACGTCGGCGCTGCCCTCGCGGATCAGTTCAGTGGCGTATCCCACCGAGTCCAGGCCCGAGGTGCAGCCCGTGGAGACGACGGCGGCGGGGCCCTCGGCGCCGACCTTCCAGGCCACTTCGCTGGCGAAGGAGCTCGGGACGAAGTAGTCGTACAGGTGCGGCACCGCGTAGCGGTGGTCGACCAGGTCGAGGCGGCCGCCGTCGGAGACGATGCGGTACTCGCGGTCCAGGGCCATGGTCGCGCCGACGCCGCTGCCCACGGTGACGCCCGTGCGGTGCGGGTCGAGGTCGCTCAGGGCCAGGCCGCTGTCGGTGAGGGCCTCGGCGGTGGTGACGACCGCGAACTGGGCGGCGCGGTCCATGCGCCGGACCTCCTGCGGGCTCAGGCCGTGCAGTTCGGGGTCGAAGTCGACCTCGGCGGCCACCCGTGAGCGGAACGGTGTCGCGTCGAAGGAGGTGATGGTGCGGGTGGCGGTGCGGCCGGTGCTGAGCAGGTTCCAGAAGTCCTTGGTCCCGACCCCGCCGGGGGCCACCACACCGATGCCGGTGATCACTACCTGGCGCGCCATCAGGAGGCCCAGTGGTAGAAGCGGGTGGCCATCGCGTCGGCCGGCGAGCGCCAGGTCGCCGGGTCGTAGGCCTCGATGTACGGCTTCAGGTCGTCGCTGACCTGCACGAACCGCGGGTGGGTCTTGGCCTGTTCGATGTTCTTGCCGCCCTGGTCGTCGTCGAAGTCCTGGAGGTGGAAGTACAGGCCGCGGTAGGCGAACAGCTCACGGCGCCGTGTGCCCATCAGGTGCGGCATCTCGGTGCCGTCGAACTCCTGGAAGATCCGGGCGACCTCACCGATGGACGCCGGGTCCATCCGCGCCACGATCAATGTGCTGTGCATGGGCTCTCTCCCTGGGGGAAATTCCGGATGCGTTTCCGAACAAGAACTCCGCGATCTCGTGGACTGCGCGGAAAGGGAATCGGGAGCGCACTGGGCGGGAATTTCTTGAATTCGCATCGCCGTGCGGACAGTTCACCGGATCCTCACTTACAGCTTCTTCGGTCCCCGACCGAATAACAACGCGTATCCGTGCAGATCCATGTCAGAAATTCTTCAAGGGACTGCGGCGGACCGTCAGATTCCGGCGTCGCTGCCGGCGGCGCGACGGCGCGCGAAGCACGCGTGGACGTCCGACTCCGCGTAGTACGTCCGCCCGGCCGTGGACCGCCTGCGCCAGCGCTGTTCGCTGGCCAGCCGGTAGACGGTGCCGGTCGGCGTGGACCACAGCCGGGCCACGTCCGAGGCGGTCAGCCAGCGCTCCTGCGCAGGGCCGTCGCCCGCCCGCCGCATGGCACGGCGCAGCTCGGTCCACAGTCGGCCCGGCCAGATGTGCGCCCCGTCGGCGTCGCACCGGATACCGGGGCCGGACTCCACGTCACGGCCCCGCAGTTCGGTGACCAGGCGGCCCGGACAGCCCGGCATCACACAGGGGCCCAGGCTCACCCGGCGCGGCGGTTCGCTGTGCGCCACCCGGTCCGCGGCCCGGACCAGGCGGGCGACCTCGCGGGTGGCGTCGGCGACGGCGGGGTGGGCGGCGAGCCAGGCGGCGTGCCGCACCAGGAGGGCGGCGAGGGCGGTGACCGTGCGCTGCGGGGTCGGTGCGCCGCGCTCGGCGACGACGAGGCCGCTCCACGAGCTGAGGGTGGCGGTGATGTCCGCCCGCACATCGGCGGCCGCGGCGTTGAACGGCAGCCCCGAGGGCACCGGCCCGCCGCTGGTGCGCTCCTGTCCCTCACCGGTGGCGCGGCCGCCCAGGACCTCCTCCAGTTCGGCGTGCAGGGCGGGCAGCCGACGCAGCCGCGCCACGAACAGGTGCAGACACTCCCGGCACAGGCGCAGCCGCGGCGCCGCGGGCTCGGTCTCCTGGACGGCCTTTTTGCGGCAGTCGTCGCCCTCGCAGCGGATGCGCGGTGTGGTGGACGTCATTTCTGGTCGGTTCATTGGGTTCATTCGAATCCCCCGTGGACGGTGGACGAGACATGTCACCTTTGCTGCCCTGCACCCGGAAAGGCGTACGTCAGGGACGTACGCCTTCGGGCACAGGCGATGAACGCGTGAATGGGAAGTGCCGAATGCGAAAAAGTGCGAGGAACGCCGGCGTTCAGGCCCGGCCGATCCGGAAACCCACCCCGTGGACGGTGATGATCCAGTCCCGGGAGCCGAGCTTGGTGCGCAGGCTGCTCACATGCGTGTCGACGGTGCGCCGGGACCAGGAGTCGGCCCACACCTCGCGCAGCAGCTGCTCGCGGGTGACGACCGTCTCGGGCCGTGCGGCCAGCAGGTACAGCAGGTCGAACTCCTTGCGGGTCACCGCGATGGTGCGGCCGCCGAGGCGGACCTCGCGCAGCGCCGCGTCGATGCGCAGCGCCCCGATCGACAGCACCCGGCGTTCGATGCGGGGCTGCACGCGGCGCATCACGGCCTCGATACGGGCCAGGAGTTCTCTGAGCCCGCAGGGTTTGACCAGGTAGTCGTCAGCGCCGGCCTGGAGGCCGAGCACGACGTCGAGTTCACTGCCGCGGTCGCTGAGCACGACGACCGCGGTGCGGCCGGCCGCGGTCAGCTGACGGCACACCTGAAGGCCGTCGACGTCGGGCAGGTCGGGATCGAGGAGCACGATGTCGACGTCGGCCTCGCCGTAGGTCTCGAGCGCGGCATAGCCGTTGCGGGCACGCTCCACGTGGTGCCCGTGCCGGCGCAGTGCCTCCGCCAGCGGTGCCGCGTCCTCGGCGCGGGCGTCGACGATCAGGACACGCCAAGCCGTGTGCGCCGCCGGAGCGGCGCGGGCCTCTGCTTCGAACACCTCGCGGCGCGGTGGTGCCTGTGGGTTCAGCAGGTCGGCTGACGCCTGACGCATGACTCACCTCCACATCAGCCGGAATCGGAGCCTCGTACGGTTTCAGCCACCGTAAGCAACGTCGTGCCAGCTGCCGGTCAGCTCAACCACAGGAGAGGCTCAACGGCAGGCATGGGGTTGGCCAGCCCTGCGGCGGGGCCACGGCGTGCGGGCTTGCAGAAGGTTGACGTAGCGGTGCGGTGCAGCTGACACAGCCGTGCGGTCGGGCTGTCATGGCACCGCCGATGCTGACACCAGTACCGGTGTGATCACCGGCCACGACCACGACGACGGGGTGGAGCCATGGACGCGAGCACGCCGGCGGTACGCCGGCCGACCCGGAACGGCGCCCCGGACGCGCCGCGGCACTTCGCCGTGTGGGCGCCGGCCGCCACGCATCCGCGCACTCCCCCGCTGTTCCCGGTGGAACGGCTGCTGCACGCCGTCGACGGCCGGGACAACGGCCGCGCCTGGGTGCCCGGTTCGGTGCGCACGGTCCGTATCGGCCGCGATGTCACGGGCAGCGCCATGTCCTGGTCGACGTACCTGGGCGAGCTGCGCGACGCCGGGCGCTCCCCGCGCGGCATCGTCGTCGATCTGCCCGCCGCCACCACCAGCGTCGAGCGCGCCGCCGACCTGGTCCTGCCGCTGCTGCGCGCCCTGTGCACCTCGACCGGCCCCGACCCGCTGCACCTCGCGTTCCTCGTCACCGGCCGGGCCCGCCCCGAACTGGCCGCCGCGTTCGGTGCGGTGGCGCAGATCGCCGGTGTCGAGGACGGGCGGCTGAACGCGGTGTCGGTACGGGTGGAGACGCCGCCCGGCTGGGCCCGGGACCCCTTCCATGTCGCCCGCGCCGAACTCGCCCTGCCCCGGCCGGGGTTGGCGGAGGTCCGCTACACGGACACCGGGCGCGAGGTCCGGGTCCTGCGGGCCCGCCCGGCACCCGGCGGCCCGGCCGCACCGGTGGGGCCGCGGCGGGGCGGGCGCTATCTGGTCGGGGGCGGCGGCGACGGTGGGGGTGAGCGGCTGGCGGTGCGCCTGGTGCGGGAACTGGACGCCCGGGTCGTGCTGTTCGGCGGCGGGGACGGTCCCGGACAGGGCGACGGTGCCCTCGCGGGCGTACGGGGAGACAGCGGACGGGACGTAGCCGGGGCGCGCACACCCGGGCGCCCGAGCCCCTGCACGGACAGGGGCGGGCGCGGCGACGGGGCGCTCGTACGGGTGCCCGGGCAGCCGGGTCCGTACGGGAACGGCGCCCGCGCCGGGCGGGGTGGCGGGGTTCTCGTACGGGCGCCGGGGCGGCCGGGGCGGTACGCGGACGTCCGCGGGGCCGTGCATGCCGCGCTGCGGGAATTCGGCGGGCTGGACGGGGTGGTGCACTGTCCCGGCGGGGGCGAGGCGCGGCTGCTGGGCGGGCTGTCCGCCGGGGCGGCCCGGGAGACGGTCGCCGACGCCGTCAGCGGCGCCACCCACCTCGACCGGGCCACCGCGGGGCTGCCGCTGGAGTTCTTCGCGCTCGCCGTCGACACCGACCCCTATCAGGCCCTCGCGGGCGCCTCGGTGCCCGCCGCGATCGCCCGCGCGTTCGGCTCGGTCGCCGCCGCCCGCGCCCGGCTCGCCGCCACCGGCGCCCGCCACGGAGCCTCGTTCGCCGTCTGCCGGCCCGGGGACCTCGCCCACCTGCTCGGCCGCGGCCGCGACGCGTGGTCGGGACCCGCTCCGCGGGCCGCCTGACCGGCCGCTGCGACGCCGATCTTCCCAGTGGCATGACAAGGTGCCGGACCGGGCCGCACGTCCCCTGGCAACAGGCCCGCTCCCGCCGTCCGCCATGACAGGGCTCAGCCACGAAACTTCCGGTCACGCGCACGGTTTCGCCCCACCGTGTGGCGGAATGTTGACGTCCGTCGCGCCCGCTCAGCAACCTCAAGGACTCCGGTCATGCGTACGAATTCCTTGAGAGGAGCGTGAGCGCAATGGACGTACTGGTTGTCGAGGACGATGACGGAATGGCCGAGGCACTTCAACAGATGCTGCATCTGCACGGCCACGACACCCGCCGCAGCGACACCGGTACCGACGCCCTGGCGAGCCTGCCGGGCACCAAACTCGTCCTGCTCGACCTGAGCCTGCCCGACCTGGCCGGACACGAGGTGTGCCGGCGGATCCGGGAGAACTCCTGTGTGCCCATCGTCGTCCTCAGCGGCAGCGACCACGAACTGGACCGGGTGACGGCCCTGTACGCCGGGGCCGACGACTTCGTGCCCAAGCCCTTCAGCCGGCATGAACTGCTCGCCCGTATCGAGGCGGTGCTGCGCCGCAGTACCTGCTGCTGCGGACGGCCCCAGGAGGACGCGGCCGCCGACCTGGCGCCGCTCCCCGTACCGGTGCCGCGTCCGCGCCGTACCCCGCCGGAGCCGGCAGGGGAGCCGGCCGTGGCCCCGGACCAGCTGCGCGCGGGACCGCTGTGGCTCGACACGCGCACCCGCCGGGTGTTCCTCGACGACAACGAGGTCCGGGTCACCCGCAAGGAGTTCGACCTGCTCGCCATGCTGCTGGAGGAGCCGGGCACGGTCATGCAGCGCGAGGACATCATGGCCCGGGTGTGGGACGAGAACTGGTTCGGCTCAACCCGCACCCTCGACGTCCATGTCGGGTCCCTGCGCGGGAAACTCGGCAGCACGCGGTGGATCGAGACGGTACGGGGGGTGGGGTACCGGCTGACGGTGCCGGCGGCCATCGGCTCCGGGGCCGAACGATGAACGCCGGCGGCTACGGTGCGACCGTCCTGCCGCACGACACGACCGGCCGTCCGGACGACGCGGGGGTGCGTCCGTACGGCGTGGAGGCGCTTGCACAGGACTCGGCTGAGGTGGCCGGTGGCCCGTACGGTCTCGCGGCGGCCGCCGCGCATCAGCTGCGCGGGCCGTTGTCGTCGATCCGGCTGCGGTTGCAGATGCTGGGCGAGCGCCGGCCCGATGTCGCCGAACTCCCGGGTGTGCTGGGCGAGGTGGACCGGCTGGCCGCGCTGCTGAACCAGATCCTCGACTGGGGCGCCGCGGGGCAGGGGCCGCCGCCCGAGCCCGTCGAGGTGCTCGACGTCGCCGCCGCCCGGGCGGACGCCTGGGGTGTGCTCGCCGACGCGCGGGACGTCCGTATCGACCTCACCGGGACCGCCGCGACGGCCCTGCAGACGCACGGCGCGCTGGAACACGCCCTGGACGTCCTGCTCGACAACGCGGTGCGGGCGGCCCCGCCCGGCACCACCGTCACCTGCTCCGTACGCGTCGCCGGGCAGCACGTCCACGTCAGCGTCACGGACGAGGGCCCCGGCATGACGGACGCCGAACTCGCCCACGTGGGGCACCCCTTCCGGCGCGGGACGTCCGGAGCCACGCGTGAGGGCAGCGGGCTCGGACTGGCGATCGCCGCGTCCCTGCTGCGGGCCTCCGGCGGCCTCCTCGGCCTGGGCCGTGCCGTGTCGGGGGGCCTGACCGCCACGGCGGTCCTGCCGTTGGCACCCGACTGAGGCCGCGCTGATCCGCCGAGGGCGGCGAGATGCGCCGACGCACACATGCGGCGCAGCCCCAACTCAGCCTTGGCAAAAGGTAGTTGCCCCCCACGCGCGCCGACCCACGGCGCCCTGCCCCTGGAGCCCGGACATGGCCATCGAGGTACTCCTCGCCCACCCTCACCCCTCCGTACGGGTCGCGCTCGCCGGGCTGCTCGGCGGGGAGTCCGACATCGAGGTCGTGGGTGAGTGCGGCGACGGCAGGCGGGCGCAGGACCTTGCCGGGCGGCTGCTGCCCGACGTCCTTGTGACGGGGCTTCGGTTACCGGGGCTGGACGGTGTGGAGCTCACGCGCCGGCTCGTCGGGCGGGCCGGACCGCACGGGGTCCGTGTCGTCGTCCTCGCCGACGTCGCCGCCGGCTCCCTCGCCTTCGAGGCGCTCGGGGCGGGTGCCCGCGGACTGCTGTGCCAGGACACCGACACCGGCGAACTGCCGCGCGCGCTGCGGCTGGTCAGCGAGGGCGGGGCGCTGGTCTCCCCGCGGCTGACCCGCCCCCTGATCGACGCGTGTCTGCGCGGTCCCGGCCTCCCCGACGTGCCCGCCCTGGACCACCTCACCGCACGCGAACGCGAGGTGCTGTCCCTGGTCGGCACCGGGCTCTCCACCCAGGAGATCGCCGACCGGCTCGTCGTCGCCGAGGTCACGGCCAAGACCCATGTCCGCCGCACCATGGTCAAACTGGGCGCCCGCACCCGCACCCAGCTCGTCGCCATCGCCTACGAGAGCGGCATGCTCCGCCCCCGCGTCCGGTCGTAGGGCCCACCGGTCCGACGGGTCAGGCCCGCCCAAGCCCACGCCCGCTCGGCGCCCAGGCACGACCGGCCTGTTTCCGGCATCCCCGCGCGACGTCGTCTCAGCCCCGTCTTGAGTCGTGTTCAAGCGCGTCCAGCGATTCTCGAAGCACGGCTCGGCGGGACGGGGCACGGGAAGGGGCCCCGGGGAACCGGGCGCGCACACCGCGGGATGTCCTGAATCCGGCGCTGCGCTACGCGGCGCCGGGCGGCTGTACGGGGGAACGTATGTCAACGGATCTGTGGACGTACCGACCGGCGGCCGAGATGGTGGGCCGGGAGTTCGATCTGATCGGCGTCCAGGGCAGGCTCGAGGACCCTTCCGTAAGGCTGATCACCCTGACCGGACCCGGCGGAGTGGGCAAGAGCCGGCTGGCGGCCGAGGCCGCTGCCGGGGTCGCGGAGCTGTTCCCGGGCGGGATCCACAGCGTCGATCTGCCGGCCTGTCTGGACCTGGAGTCGGTGCTCGAGAACATCGACAAGACCGTACGGGACATCACGGAACGCACGTTGCTGCTGCTCGACGGCGTCGAGCACATCGCGGGCGGGCTCGCGGTGCCGCTCGCCCGGCATCTCGCCGGCACACCCCTGCTCACCGTCCTCGCCACCGGTCAGGAGATCCTGCGGACCTCCGGCGAGTGCGTCCTGCCGGTGCCCCCGCTGCCGCCCCCGGGAGAGCTCCTGGAAGCCGATGTCGCCGACGTCCAGGACAATCCGGCCGTCCAGCTCCTCGTCCGCTGCGGCCGGCAGGCCAACCCCGCCTTCGCGCTCACGCCCGAGAACGTCGGCGCCGTCGTCGGCATCTGCAACCTGCTCGAGGGCGTCCCGCTGGTCCTGGAGCTCGCCGCACGCCGACTGCGCCTGTACCCGCCGCAGGAACTGCTCGGCTGGCTGCGGCGGGGCGGCGACAGTCATCTGCCGGGGCCTGTCGACGTACCGGAGCGGCAGCGTTCCACCCTCGCGATCGCCGAGTGGAGCTGCCGCGGCCTGAGCGCGCCGCAGCGGTCGC
The DNA here is from genome assembly GCF_036013645.1 of Streptomyces sp. NBC_00490. Classification (NCBI taxonomy): domain Bacteria; kingdom Bacillati; phylum Actinomycetota; class Actinomycetes; order Kitasatosporales; family Streptomycetaceae; genus Streptomyces; species Streptomyces sp. NBC_00490. The sequence continues at coordinate 75,963 of NZ_CP107870.1, forward strand.
TGCTGGCCCGACTCGCCCTGTTCCAGGGGGGTGTCACCCTCCCCACCGCCGAGAAGGTGTCGCCACTGGGGGCGGCGGAGACCACCGTCGCGCTGGAGACCATGCTCGACCGCGGACTGCTCACCCTCGAGGAACAGCCGCGCGCCGACAGCCGCCTGACGATGCCGCGCACCGTCCGCGCCTACGGTCTCGCCCTGCTGGAGGAGGCGGGCCCGGAGCGGGCCCTGGCCGCCCGGCAGGCGCACGCCCACCACTACCGGCGCCTGCTGCCCGCTCTGGAGGGCCGCTTCCAGGGCTCGGAGCAGCAGCGCTGGCTGCGGGTCGCGGTCGCCGAGCACGACAACGTGCTCGCCGCACTGCGCCACCTCGAGGACGAGGACGGCACCGGCACCGGCACGTCCGAAGGACACGAGAAGGGGAGGGAGGAAGGAGGCGGGGGCCGCGTGCGTCCCGAACGGGCGGCGGCGCTGCTGGCAAGGGCGGGACTGGTCACCGCCTGTCTGCAACCCTGGCTCGTCCGCGGCGAGTTGAGGGAGGGGCTGCGCTGGTTCGACGCCACCGGGCAGGCCCTGAAGGGTGCCGAGTGGGGCGAACGGGCCGAGGACGAGGAGTGGCTGCGCACCCGCGCCCGCCTGTACTGCGGCGCGGGCGTACTCGCCGCGGCCCTCGGCGACCACGACGGGGCGGCGCACCGCCACCGCCGGGCCGTCGCCCTGTACAAGCGGCTGCGTGATCCGCAGGCCGCCGCCCTGCCCTCCGCCCGCCTGGGACACGCGCTGTTCCGGTGCGGCGAGCGGCCCGAGGGCCGGGCCCTGCTGTCCGCGTCCCTCACCGCCCTCGACGCCCACGGCGACACCGCCGGATCCGCCGAGGCGGCCGCCGCGCTCGCCGAGGTGCTGCTCGCGTCCGGCGAGACGCAGCAGGCGGGTGCCCTGCTGGAACGGGTCGCCCGTGTCCAGCGGCAGAACGGCGCCGTCCGCGATCTGGCCCGCACCCTCCACCTCGGCGCCCGGCTGTCCCTGTGCGAGGGGGACGACGACAGCGCCCGGGTGGCGTTGCGGGAGAGCATCGGCCTGTACGAGTCGATCGGCGAGCGCACCGAACTGCCCGCCGTCCTGGAGATGTTCGCCCTGCTGATCCTTCAGCGGGCGGGCCGGCCCCAGCCCGCCGCCCGGCTGCTCGCGGCGGCCGGAGCGCTGCGGTCCCGTACCGGGGCGGGCGTGGAGCGGGAGCGTGCGGACCGGCTGCGGGCCGCCGTCGACGAGCTGCGCCGCCGGCTGGGCGGGGCGGTGTTCGCCACCGCGTGGGCCGAGGGGCTGCGGCTGCGTCCGGAGGCGATGGCCGCCGAGGCGCTCGGCACGGCCGAGCCGGGCCGGGCCGAGGACGGCGGGGAGAGTGTCGCGCTCACGCCGCGCCAGTTGCAGGTGGCGCTGCTGGTGGCCGACGGCATGACGAACCGGCAGATCGCACAGCACCTGGACATCGCCGAGTGGACGGTGGTCAACCATGTCCGCAACGTGATGCGGAAACTGAGCTGCACCTCCCGGGTCCAGGTCGCCTGGGCCGTGGGCAGGAGCCGGTGATGGCGGACTGCGGGCAGGAGACCATGACGGCGACACTCGGCGGGTCGCCGGGCGCGCTGCCCGACGGCGACGGACCGCTCGCGGACCTCCTCGGGTACCTGGAGCCGCCCGCCGAGGTCGCGCGGGCCTTCGTCGAGCGGGGCTGGTGGCGCACCGAGACCGTGCTGCACGACGTGCACCGCGGTGCGGCACGCCATCCGCACCGCACCGCGATCGTCTCCCACCAGGCGCACCGTCCCGCCCCGAGCCGCGTGACACGCATCTCCTACGGTCAACTCGCCGCCTGCACCGCCCGTTTCGCGCACGCCCTGGACGCGCTCGGGGTGCGCCCCGGCGACCCGGTCGCCTTCCAGCTGCCGAACCGCTGGGAGACGGTGGCGCTGCTGCTGGCCTGTCTGCGCACCGGCGCGGTGGCGGTGCCGGTGATGACCGGGTACGGGATCCGGGATCTGGAGGCGGTGCTCGCCGCGGCCGAGCCGCGGCTGTGCGTCGTGACGGATCTGTGGGAGGGCGCCGCGCCGGCCCGGGTCCTCGCCGACCTCGCGCCCGGGCTGCCGTGGCTGCGTCACCGGGCCGTGCTCGGGGACGCCGTGGACGCGGGCGCGATCGATTTCGTACGACACTTCGTGCACACCCCGCACGAGCGGTACCGGTCCGCAGGGTGGCTGCGGCTGCCGTCGCGGCCCGCGGACCGGGTCGCTCTCGCGGTCACCTCGCTCGGTCTGCGGGCCGCGCACAGCATGGCGCTGCACACGCCCAACTCACTGCACGCGGGCCTGCCTTCGGTGACGGGAGCGGCCGAGGCCGCGTTCTCCGCGGTGCCGCTGGCGTCGTTGCCGTCGCTGCTGCACGCGGTGATCGGTCCGCTCACGTGCGGGGGGACGGTCGTACTGCAGGACGTGTGGGATGCGGAGACCGCGCTCGGGCTGATGGCCGCGGCGGAGGTGAGCCGGGTGTACGCGACGCCCGCGCAGTGGGAGGAGCTCGTCGCCGCGCGGGAACACCGGCCGCGGGAGGGGTCTGAGCTGCACGGCGCGTTCACCTCCGACGAGGCCGGCGCCTCCACCGCGCTCGGCCGGCGGGTCCACGCCGCGCTGGGGGTGCCGCTGCGGGCGCTGCCGCGGCCTGCCTCCGACGCCGGGCGGCCCTCGCCCCGCGGGCCCGCCTCGCCGCTCGCGGTGTGGCGGCGCGGCAGCGGAGTCGGCCTGACCTGGCAGGAGGACGGCGAGGTGGTGGACCTGGACGAGGCGGGGCATCCGCGGCTGCGCACCGAGGAGGTGGGCGGAGTGTTCCTCGTGCCGGTCACCGAGATCGAGGCGCTGCTACTGGGGCATCCCCGGGTGGCCGAGGCCGCGGTCGTCGCCCGCGCCGACCCTCGCCACGGCGAACTGGCCTGCGCCGTCGTGGTCCCCGACGGCACCCCGCCCACCCTCCTGGACCTGCGCACCCATCTGTCCGCCCAGGGCGTCCCACCCGCGCACCTGCCCGCCGAACTCATCCTCCTGGGCGGCCTGCCCCGCACCGACACCGGCGAACTGCGCCGCCGCCACCTCCAGGACACGCTCGCCCACCGACCGGCTCGGGCGGCGTGAGGGGGGCGCGCGACGTAGCCGGCCGGGCCCGGCGGCGCGGTGACCGGGCCGGCCCCGGGCCGGAACCGACACGGCGGTGCAGGCCGGTTCGGCGCATGTGCAGGTGCCTGCCCAGGCCCGGTGGGGTGGGTCTCGGCCGTGGTGGCCGGGGTGGGTGGCGGGTGGTCCGGTGGGGTGGTCAGTTCGTTGTGCGGCGGGCCTCTCGGTTGATCGCCCAGGCGTCGGCCACCGGGCCCAGGTGGCCGAGCTTGTCGGGGTTGGTGACCGAGCGGATGGTCCGGATGCGGCCGTCGACGATGTCCAGCGTCCAGGTGTTGAGGACCTTGTTGTCCCGGTCGCGCAGGATCGCACCGGGCTGGCCGTTGAGCTCGCGGGCCTCCACGACGCCGTCCACCCGGGCGAGCGTGGTGACCAGGGAGGCGAGCAGCCGTGCCACGTGGTCGTCGCCGACGACGGTCCTGGCCAGCTGCGGGCCCTTGCCACCGCCGTCCCCGACCAGCTCCACGTCGGCGGCGAGCAGTTTGCGCAGACTGTCGACGTCGCCTTCCTTCAGGGCGTCGAAGAACCGCCCGGCGAGCGCCTCGCACTCCTTGCGGTCGGCCTCGAACCGGGGCCGGCCCTCGTCCATGTGCCGACGCGCCCGCACCGCCAACTGGCGGCACGCCGCCTCCGAACGCCCCACCGCGTCCGCGATCTCCGGGAAGCCGAACGCGAACACCTCCCGCAGCACGAACACCGCCCGCTCCAGCGGAGAGAGCCGTTCCAGCAGCAACAGGGCCGCCATGGACAGCGATTCGGCGAGCTCCGCGGAGCGTGCCGGGTCCTCGTAGGAGTCGGTGAGCAGGGGTTCGGGCAGCCAGGTCCCGGCGTAGGTCTCGCGCCGGACGCGGGCCGAGCGCAGCACGTCCATCGAGATCCGGGTCACCGTGGTCGACAGGTAGGCCTTCGCCGACCTGGGCACGGTCGAGGAGGCGTCCCAGCGCAGCCAGGTGTCCTGAACGGCGTCCTCGGCCTCGCTCACGCTGCCCAGGATGCGGTAGGCGATCGCGAACAGCAGCGGACGCAGTTCCTCGAACTCCTCGGTCCGTGTCACGCGGGCTCCTCCTTTTCTACGGTCCTACGGTCCCGTCCGGCCTGGCGGCTCTTGTCGGGTCAGGTCGGCGCGGGGGTGTCCGCGGTGGACGGGTCCGAGTCCCTCACCCAGCGGATGGTCTGGATCCGCCCGTCGAGGATGTCGAGGGCGAGGGCGCTGAGGACCGTGCCGTTGCGGTCGCGGAAGACGGCGCCGGGACGGTGGTCCACCTGCCGCGGCTCCAGGGTGACGCCGACCTTGACCAGTGCCGGGACGATCGTGGCGAGGACCCGGGCGACGTGTTCCGCGCCGGCGATGCGCCGCGGCCAGGCCGGGGCCGTCCCGCCGGCGGCGCTCGCCCTCGACACGGCGGCGGACAGCTGGTGGCACGCCGCTTCCGAGCAGCCCACGGCGGACGCGATCTGGGCGGGGCCGCATCCGAAGACCTCCCGCAGCACGAACACGGCGCGCTCCAGCGGGTTCAGCCGTTCCAGCAGCGACAGGGCGACCGTCGGCGGCGCTTCGGCCGGCTCCGGCGGCCGCGGGGGGTCCTGGCGGGAGCGGTGGTGGGGGTTGGCGCCCGGTGAGGGTTCGGGCAGCCACGGCCCGGGGTGGCGGTCCCGCCGCGGGCGGGGCCGGCGCAGGGCGTCGAGGCAGATCCGGGTGATCGTGGCGGTGAGGAACTCGCGGTCCGAGGCGGGCTGTTGGGGGGTGGCCTCGTAGTACAGCCAGGCCTGGTGCACCGCGTCCTCGGCCCGGCCCGCGCTGCCCAGCATCCGGTGGGCGATCGAGAACAACAGGGGCCGCGCCTCCTCGAACGCTTCGATCCGGCTCATGCGGGCCCCTCCTTGGATCCGAGCGGGCGTCAGGCCGCCGACGCCATCGCGCATCTCACGGTCGGCGGCGGGGTCGGCTTCCTGAGAATGCTCCGCGACGACCGCGCCGGCCCCGCTGTCAGCCGGGGCACCTGTGCGGTGGGGCCTTCGCGTGCGGCCGTGCCCGGATCGAGCCGGCGGGAGTACGTCGCAGCGGAGGGCTGGGGCCGCGGGACGGACGTCCGCCGACATGCCCGCCCGCCTCCGGGGGGAGGGAGGCGGGCGGGTCGGCGTGCAACTCCACCTTAGGGGCGGCGCGAGTTCATGTCCCGTGCGCGCTACGGGGGTTCGAGCACGGCTGCCGCGGAGGTCGAGGGTCCGGCGCGGCACCGGGGCCACGCGCCGCTCGCCTCGCATCGTCAGTGACGGTCCTGGCCGGCGTAGACCGCGAGGAAGGCGGCGAGCCCGCGCACCGCGCCGCCGCTCGGGCCGAGCGCGGTGAACGGGACGCTGTGTCCGAGTCCGGCCGACAGCGTGCTGTGTGCCCGCAGCGCGGCGGCCACCAGACGGTCGCCGCCCGGCGGGCACCGGCCGTGGTCCGGTCCGGCGCCCGCCATGGAGCGGGCCTCGGCCCAGGCCTGAGAGGTGAGGTCGACGGTCCGTGCAGGTGTCGTCGGAGTCGGCATGACGGCCCTCCTCGGCTGGTCGGGGGGGTACGGAGTCGGCTGGTCGGGCGCGGAATCGCCTTCACCGGGGCACGCGAGCGGACGCCCTGGGCGCGTGAGCGAGCGGCCGGGAGTCGGATGCGGACGACCGGGGTACGAAAGCGGCTGGTCGGGTGGGCGAGCGGTCGGGCGGGGTGTACGAGCGACCGACCAGCCGGCCTGAGGCGGCAGCGGCTGGTCAAGAAGAGTGTGCGGATGGGGAGTCAGCGCAGTTGGGGGGATCGGGAAGTCAGAAGCGGACGGCCGGGGCACGAAAGCGGCTGGTCGGGTGGGCGAGCGGTCAGGCGGGGTGTGCGAGCGGCCGACCCGCCGTGGCTGGGGGTGGCAGCGGCTGGTCAAGAAGAGCGTGCGGATGGGGAGTCAGCGCAGTTGGGGGGATCGGGAAGTCAGAAGCGGACGACCGGGGTACGAAAGCGGCTGGTCGGGTGGGCGAGCGGTCAGGCGGGGTGTACGAGCGGCCGACCCGCCGTGGCTGGGGGTGGCAGCGGCTGGTCGGGAAGAGCGTGCGGGTGGGGAGTCAGCGCGGTTGCGGGGTCATCAGGAGTCGCTGGGGGTGCAGGGTGGTGTGGGCGGCCGGGCGGATCCTGGTGCCCGGTGGGAGGGTCAGCTGCCATTCGCGGGTCACCGCGCCGAGCAGGGTCTCGAGTTCCTTCCAGGCGAACGGCTCCCCGACGCATCCTCGGGCCCCGGCGCCGAAGGGGATGTACGAGGCGTCCTGGGCGGTCGGGCTCGCGGTGAGCCAGCGGTCCGGGTCGAAGCGGTGCGGGTCCGGGTAGCGGTCGGGGTCCCGGTGCAGCAGGTAGGAGCTGAACATCACGTGCGTGCCCGCGGGGAACGTGCGGTCGCCGAGGGTGATGTCCGAGAGGGCCTTGCGGCAGGTGATCCACACGGGCGGGTAGAGCCGCAGCACCTCGGCCAGGAACCGCAGGGTGTAGCCGGGCGGACCGTGGCCGTGGCCGGAGGGGGCGCCCGGGCATCCGCCCGCCGTGCGCGCCAGGTCCTTGAGGACGTACTCCTCGATCTGGGGGTGCTCCGCGAGCACGTACAGGGCCCAGGACATCACCGATGCCGTGGTGACGGTGGCCGCGATCAGCATCATGACGGCCTCGTCGCAGATCTCGTCCGCGCTCAGCGCGGGGGTGCCGGTCCGCTCGGCGTCCGACAGGAGTGCCGAGAGGTAGCCCGCCGTGGCGTCGGGACGGTCGGCGAGGCACACGGCGAGCTGGGACCGGAAACCGGTGAAGGCCCTCGCCAGCCGCCGGGCGGGCCCCCGTTGCAGGGCCGCGCGTCCGTGCAGCGGCTTTCCGATCATCTCCCGGGCCAGGACGGTGAGCTGTTCGACGAGCACGCTCTCCGTGTCGCCCGGCAGACCGTCGAAGAGGGTGCTCACCGCGATGCCGCTCGCCGCCCGGCACATCGCCGCCTGGACGTCGACGGGCTGTCCGGGACGCCATGCGGCCACCGCGTCCCGGGCCGTCTTCTCCATGCCGGGGGCGTGGTCGGCGGCCGCCGCCGTGCGCAGATACGGATGCGCCAGTCGCCGGTAGTGCCGGTGCAGGGCGTCGTCGTCCGCGAGCAGCCCCGCCTTGCTGAGGATCCTGGCCTTCTGGAAGAGCTCGCCCTTGCCGTAGTGCTTGCCGTCCTTGACGAGGACGCGGCGGACCAGCTCCGGATCCGTGACGAACTCGGCGGCCACGCCGTCCACCGACACGGTGCGGACCGGGCCGCCCTTCAGCAGTCGCTGCATCCGGCCGAACCGGAACTCCACGGGCCCACGCGCGCTACGCGACGTCGGCGGCATGATCGATGGACGGCATCAGGTCCAGTCGGCTGCGCGTGCGGAACCGGTAGTACGACTGGAGCTTGTAGTACTCCTCGCCCGACGACGTCATGGCCGCGTACACCATCTTGGGATCGTCACGGCCGTAGGCGACGTTCTTCACGAAGTGCTCGATCTTCGGGCCGAGCCGGGCGGGCAGCGACAGCGGGTCCTGGGTCTTCACGCTGAAGGCGATGCGTTCGATCCGCGGGGAGTCCCAGCTCAGCGTGGCGTAGAAGCCGAAGGACTTCTCGCAGAACCTGAGCATCTGCTCGCTCGGGTCGGGCATGCCCATGGCGCGGTGCATCGCCAGGACCTCGGACGGCCGGCGCAGTTCGTCGGGGAATCCGGTGAAGTACAGGTTGACGGTGCCGCCGCGGTAGTCGATCGCGACGACGTCCACCTTCTCGGCGAGGCCGCGGTCGGCGAAGAAGGCGAAGTTCTCGGTGAGGCTGGGCGGCATCGACGGCAGGTCGCGGAGCTTGGCGAGGCTCTGGGAGCTGCCGCCGGGGAAGTACACCCAGATCTTCCGGAAGCCGCCGACGATCCCGAAGTCGATGCCGTAACTGTCGATGGGGCAGTGCCGCTGGATGTCGGCGAGCAGGGACTCCGCGGGCCGGCCGGTCTCGGTGATGAAGCCGTGGGCGCGGGCGCGGAGGTAGGGGTCGATGCTCCGGGGGAGGGTGAAGCGGCAGTCGAACTCCCCTTCGTGGTGGGAGTTGGTCGCCACCCGGAAGGCGATGATGGCCTCCGGAAGCGCGTCCTCGTACGCCGCGAGGACGGGCCAGACCTTCTCGCGCGAGCAGGACACGTCGATGAGCGCCGCCGATTCCTCGACGCCGGCGAAGAGATCCGCCGGCTGCGCGGTTCCCGACATTCTTCCTCCAGGTGTCGTGCTCGGGCGGGTCACTTGTTCCGGTAGGCCACGCGCAGGGCCATGTTCGTCAGCTCGCTGCGCCACACCGGGTCGACGGGCGCGTCGGCGATGGCCGCGCAGCCCTTGTCGACGAGGCCGGCGATGTGCCGTTCGACGTCCTCGGGGACGCCGGTGTCCAGCAGCCGGCCGCGTACCTCGTCGGGGGTGTGGCCGGGCTCGGTGATGAGGCCGTGGATGTGGGCGTCGCGCTGCATGGCCCAGCCGAGGAGCAGGGTCATCTTGTGCTGGCTGAAGTCGAGTCCGGCCGTCTTGCCGGTCTGGGCGGAGTCGCCGAACGCGTCGAGCAGGTCGTCGCGGAGCTGGAACGCCTCACCGACCGCCTCGCCGTACTCGGCGAGGGCGGGTGCGAGGTCGGCGCGGCCGGCCGCGCTCGCGCCGACGACCAAGGGGCGGTGGATGGTGTAGCGGCCGGACTTGATCAGGGCGATCAGCCGGGAGAGCGCGGGGTCGACGGAGAACTCGGCGGCCGCGGCGACGTCCATGTACTGGCCGATCATCACTTCGGAACGCAGGTGGTGCCATTCGGGGCGGGCCGCGGCCGGAGCCTGGGACATCAGCTCGTCGGAGTAGACCAGGGCCAGGTCACCGACGAGGAGGGCGACGCCCTCACCGAACCGGCGCGACTCGCCCTGCCAGCCGCGGCTGCGGTGCAGCGTGGCGTGCAGGAGGTGGACGGCGGGCTTGCCGCGCCGGGTGCGGGAGTCGTCCAGGACGTCGTCGTGGACCAGGGCGGAGATGTGCAGCATCTCCAGGGCCGCGGCGGCCGCCACGATCCCGGGGTCCTCGGGGTCGCCGCCGGCGGCGAGGTAGCCGGCGAGGCAGAACGCCGGGCGGACGAGTTTGCCGCCCGCCTCGACCAGGTCGGACAGTGCGTCGATGGCGACCACCGCCCGCTCGTTCACCTCGGCGTAGCGGGCGCGTTCGGCCGCGAGGAAGGAACTGAGCCGCTCCTGGACCCGCTGGAGCAGCTCCTCGACGGTGCGCCGCGCCACGGCGGCCGATTCCTGGCCCTGGGCGGTCCGGGGGATCACTTCAGTGGTCACGACACATCTCCTTGTGCGGGTGCGGTGCTCGAGCACGTGAGGCGGGGTCAGGAGGACTCGGCAACGGGTGGGAACGGGGGAGCACCGCCCGCGGAGGGCCCGGGGGCGGTGCGGGTGACGCGGTTCAGGGCGTGTCACCGGTGGGCGGTGGTACGGGGCCGAGCGGCAGGGCGGGGCTGGACCGGGTCAGCCCAGGTAGCGCTGGATCGTCGGCTTGAGCAGCTGGATCAGTTCCTCGGCCGGTACCGACGCGATCGGCTCCAGCTTGACGACGTAGCGCATCAGGACGGCGCCCCAGACCTGCCCGGCGGCCGCGTTGATGTTGACCGCCGGCACGCCGAAGGTCTCGGCCGCCTGGTAGATGTCCATCCCCTCGACGCCGATGGACTTGCCGGCCTGCGCGAAGAGCTGGTTGGCGAGGAAGTGGCGCATCTGCTCCGCGCCTTCCTCGCCGTTGACCGCGGCCTGGAGGATCCCGAGCAGTTTCGGCCGTACCTCGGGGTTCTCCCACAGCGCGAAGGCCCCGCGGAGCAGGCCCTCGGCCAGGTGTTCGCGCGACCCGGCGAGCGCGGCCGCGCCGGCCTCGCCGAGTGCGCCGCCCAGCGTGTCCCAGGCGACGCCGCGTTCCTTGGCCTCGATGGCTTCGGACATGTCCCCTCCTCAGATCACTGTGCTGCGCCCAGGTAGCGGTGGAGCGTCGGGTTGATGAGCTTGATCAGGTCGTCGACCGGTATGGACGCGATCGGCTCCAGCTTGATGACGTAGCGCATCAGGACGGCGCCCCAGACCTGCCCGGCGGCCGCGCCGAAGTTGACCGGCGGCACACCGAGGAACTCGGCCATCTGGTAGATGTCCAGGTCGGTGGCGCCGATGGACTTGCCGGCCTGCGCGAAGAGCTGCTCGGCGATGAAGCGGCGCATCTGCTCCGCGCCTTCCTCGCTGTTGACCGCGTCCTGGAGGATCCCGAGCAGCTTCGGGCGTACCTCCGGGTCCTCCCACAGCGCGAAGGCGGCGCGCAGGGCGCTCTCGGTGAGCTGCTCGCGCGGCCCTTCGAGGGCGGCCGCGCCGGCCTCGCCGATCACCTCGCCCAGTGTGTCGACGGCGGCACTGCGCTCGTCGATCTCAACGGTTTCGGACATGACTCCTCCTGGCGTTCCTCAAGATCCCTGATGTCACTGCTCGGCGCGCCAGGCGGCTACGAGCTGTTCGAACGTGGCGGCCAGCGGCAGGTTGTTCCAGAACGAGGCGGGCCGGCGGAAGTACACGGCGAGCTTGTGGTACTCCTCCTTGCGCGAGATCGTCTCGCCGTAGACGAGGACGCGCGCACCGTCGTACTCGTAGGGGGCGTTCTTCGCGAATTCCGAGATCTCCGGGAACAGCGTCGTCGGGTACGACTCGGGATTCGGGCTCACCACCGAGAAGCAGATCCGGTCGATGTCCGGGGAGTCCCAGCTGAAGGTGGGGTAGATCGAGAAGGAGTTCTGGACGAACTCCAGCAGCTCCGGGGTGCTCGGTTCGGGCAGTCCGGTGTCGCCGAGCACCGAAAGAACGGTCTTCTCGTCGAGGCCCCCGGCCATGAAGTAGATGTTCACGGTCTTCTTGGTGTAGTCGATCCCCACGATCGACACACGCTTTTCCAGACCGATGTCCGCGAAGGTGCGGGCGTGCTCGGCCAGGCTGCTCGGCATGGACGGGAGTGAGGCGAGGACCGAAAGGTCGCCCAGGTCGTCCAGGGGGAAGAAGATGTACGTCTTCTTGAAGCCGCCGACGACTCCGCACTCGATGCCGTAGAAGGTGACAGCGGAGCTCTCGAGGATCTCCGGGATCAGGTTGGCGACGGGGTGGTCGGTCTTCTCGATCCAGCCCTCCCGCACGGCTATGTCGTACGGGTCGCCCGCCTCGAGGGGCACGGTGAAGTTGTAGTCGATGTCGCCCCGGTGACGCTCGCCGCCGGCCATGGCGAGGACGACCAGGGACTCTTCCGAGACCCCGTCGCCGAACGCGTCCAGGACCGAGCGGACCTTGTCCCGGGGGACGTCGATGTCCAGCAGGCCGGACGCTTCCTCGATCGCGGAATACACGGCTTCCGCTTTTTCTGACACGGACATTGATCCTCCAGGCTTGAGCCTTTGTTTTCGTTCAAGGAATGTCAGGCGACCTTCGTCGCGGACAGGACGGCTTCTGCGGTGAGGGCGTGCGGGGGCAGGTTCTCCCAGTCGTCCATGACCGCCTTGGTGACCTTGAGCCCGGATTCCTCGAGCCAGCTCTGCCAGGTCGAGAGCTTCTGCGGACCGCCCTTGCCCATCGTGCAGCCGACGAAGAAGCTGGAGTAGAAGTCGACCGTGTAGTTGTCGGGGTCCTTGATGTCCTCGGGGAACACCGGCACCAGCACGTGCACCTGCGCGCCGATCTGCAGCGACTTGCTGACGCGGTCGAGGATCCGCAGGACGTCGCTCTTGTCGAACATGGGCAGGAAGTGCTTGATCAGGACGACGTCGAAGCCCTCGGGAACACCGTCGAAGACGTCTCCGCCGATGAACGAGCAGACGTCTTCCACCCCTTGGGCCCGGAAGTTCGCCAGGCATTCCGCTTCCTTGTCGGGAAGGTCGAAGGTGGTGACCCGCAGTCCGGGCGAGCCTTTCAGTTTGAGGGTGTCGACGGCGCCGAGCCCGGTGTTCCCGGCGAGGTCGAGCACGTTGGACCCGGCCGGGATGTCGATGTTCTCGAAGAACCACGGGTCGACGTGGGCGGTGACGGTGTCCATCAACCTGGCCCAGGGCTCGCGCAGTTCCGGCAGCTCGCCGAGGGCGCCGTAGAGGTCGCCGTCGTATCCGTACAGCTCCTTCAGGGCGACGACCTCGCCGGCGCGGACGGTCTCGGTCAGATAGAACAGCTGCCGCAGCGTGACCGCCTTGATCATGTACAGATCGGCGAGCGCCTGGTCGATCAGCTTCTCGGAGACGCCCGCGAGCCCGTCGAGCCGGTAGCCGCCGGAGGTCTCGTCCTGGGCGACGAAACCCTCCTTGACCATGAGCAGGAGCAGCTGTTCCACGGCGTCCGGCTTGGCGCCGGCCACCTCGCCCAGCTCGGCCGCCGTCAGGCCGGGCGTCTCCCGCAGCGCGTCGATGATGCCCAGCTCGAAGCAGGACACCAGCGTCATGAACCGCGACGGTCCCACCATGTACTCGCGGAATCGCGCCAGCGTCGCTTCCGGTGTCATTGCAACCGACCTCTTTCAGTAGCGATGGGGATCCGGCTCGCGGCCGAAGCGGCCGTACGCGTGTCAGGCGACCTTCGTCGCGCTGAGGACGGCCTGGACGGGAATGACGTCCGGGGGGATCTCGGCGGCGCTCTTGGTGACCGCGCTGGTCACCTTGAACCCGGCCTGCTCCAGCAGGCTCTGATAGACCGACAGCTTCTGCGGACCACCCTGGCCCATGGCGGCGCCGATGAAGAACGCCGGGAAGAAGTCGACGTTGTAGTTGTCGGTCTGCGTGATGTCCTCGGGGTAGACCGGCACCAGGATGTGGATCTGGCCGCCTTCCTCGAGTGAGTCGTTGGCCCCCTGGAGGATTTTGAGCACGTTGTCCTTGTCGAACATGTCCAGGAAGTGCTTGATCAGGACGACGTCGAACCCCTTGGGGATCTCGTCGAAGACGTTGCCGCCGATGAACGACAGGTGCTCCTCGAGGCCTTCGGCCCGGAAGTTCGCCAGCGCCCTGGACTCCTTGTCGGGCAGGTCGAAGGTGGTCACCGTCAGACCGTCGGAGGCCTTGTGCCGGTAGGTGTGGATCGCCCCGAGGCCGGTGTTGCCGGCGACGTCGAGGACCCGGGCGCCGGCCGGGATGTCGATGTTGGCGAAGAACCAGGGGTCGATGTTGGCGGTGACCGTGTTCATCAGCTTGAGCCAGGACTCGTTGAGGTCCTGGTGGTCGGCGACCGCGTCGTACAGGGTGCCCTCGGCGCCGTAGAGCTCCTTCAGGCCGACGACGGTGCCGGTGCGCGCGGACTCGGTGAGGTAGTACAGCTGTCTGAGCGCGGTGACCTTGATCAGGTTCATGTAGGCCAGGGCGCGGGCGAGGTCGCTCTCGGCGACCTCGGCGAGGCCGTCGAGGCGGTAGCCGCCGGAGGTCTCGTCCTGCGCGACGAAGCCCTCCTTGACGAGCAGGAACAGCAGCTGTTCGAGTGCGTCCGCCTTGGCGCCGACCTTCTCTCCCAGCTGGGCCGCCGTCAGGCCGGGGGTCTCGCGCAGCGCGTCGACGACGCCGAGCTCGAAGACGGACAGCAGGGTCATGAACCGCGACGGTCCCACCATGTACTCGCGGAATCGGGCGAGCGTGGCTTGCGGTGTCAAGGCGTTGGTCCCCTTCGGATGAGTGGATGTCCCGGCCGCGGCGGTGTGCTGGTCACCGCTCACGCCTGCTCCTGGAACCGCTGGGCCAGCGCGCGGCGCTGGACCTTCAGCGTGGCGGTCCTGGGCAGCTCGGCCTGCGGGATCTGCACGGGGTCGGCGAGCTGGGGGAACTCGGCGACGGCCGCCCGCCAGCGGTCCAGGTCCAGCGGCTTGTCGTCGACGGTGCAGATCACCGGGACGGGTTCGGAGTCGGGGCCCTGCACCACGACCAGCTCGGTCAGCTCGTGCAGTTGGCCCAGGACGACGTCCTCGATCTCCAGGGAGCTCTTCACGCCGGGGATCATGTCGATCTCCCGGTCGAGCATGTGCAGGCAGCCGAACCGGGTGCGGTAGCCGACGTCGCCGGTCCGCCACCACTGGCCGTCGCGGTTGGCGTCGTAGCGGTCCTGCTCGCCGTAGTAGGTCTTGGCGATGCCGTCCCAGGCGACCTCGATGGAGCCGGGGTTGGTCTCGGAGGGGGTGTTGCCGTCCCGGCTGACCACGCGGATCCGCGCGGCGCCGTACGGCATGGCCCAGCCGACGCAGCGGCCGTTGGCCTTGTGCGCGGAGTGGCGGAAGTAGGCGCGGCCGACGGCCGGACCGACCTCGCTCTGCCCGTAGATCTGGAAGAACAGGGCGCCTTTGCGGCCGGACGCCTTGAGCAGCCTGCTCATGGTGCCGGGGTGGATGGCGTCGAAGGTGCTGCTGAAGACCTTCACCGAACCGAACGGGGCGCGCGGGTCCTCGGCGAGCTCCTCCCACTCCATCAGGGAGTTGGGCAGTGCCTCGACGAAGGCAGGGCGGTGCTGGACGAACTGCTCGGCGACCTCGGCGGGGCCGGTCTCCCGCATGAGGAGGACCGGGTACTCCTTCAGCAGGGCCAGGGACATCGCCGCGACCATCCGCGAGTGCACGAAGGGCACGTTGATCGCGACGGTCTGCTTCTTGCGCATCAGGGACAGCAGCCGCCACTGCGGTACGAGGCGGATGCCCTGGGTGCGGGGCGTGTGCACGACGAGCTTGGGGATTCCGGTGGTGCCGGAGGTGTGGGTGATGACGGCGGCCTCGTCGATGGGCCGCACGACGGGCTTGACCCGGGGGCTGCCGGCGAGTTCGGCGAGCGAGATCGACCCGGGCCGGTGGTCGGCCGAGGTGATGATCCGCCGGGTGAGGTCGGTGAGGGGCACGTCGGCGAGGACGTCGAGCTTGGCGCCGTCGGTGAGCAGGGTCGGCTGGTCGACCCGCTCCAGCAGGACGCCCACGGTCGTGGGGTCCAGCGCCGGCGACAGGTTCACGACGACGCCGCCGATGCGGGAGACGGCGGCGGCGAGCATCCAGTGGTCGGCGTTGGCCGTCTTGTAGATGACGACGCGTTCGTCGGTGCGCACCCCGGCCGCCCACAGTCGGGCCGCCAGGTCGTCGACGTGGTCGGCGTACTGGGCCACCGTCAGACGCCGTCCCGCCTTGGGCAGGACGCCCAGGTCGTGGTCGAGGCTGATCGGGGTCGACGGGTTGACGGCGGCCGCCATCTGCGGCAGCAGGCCGATGTGAAGACCGCGCTTCTGTATCGAGTGATAGGCCACAGAGCCCTTCATCTGGGCTGTCTCCTTTGTGGTGGGCGGTGAACGTTCGGGCGGTCGCCGGCGCGGTGCGGGACGCAGGGGACAGACCAGGAGGGCTCAGAAGGAGTGCGGGCCGAAGCGGCCCCATGCCACGAAGGCGGCTACGGCGAGCAGGACCACGTTCACCACGATCGCCTGGGACTCGTGGCGGCGCAGGTGCGTGAGGGCGGCGCCGATCATCAGCAGCACCAGGCCCGTCGCGGCGAGCGGCACCAGCACCGGCGCGATGTCGAGGGCGGCGGGCAGGATCAGGCCC
Organism: Streptomyces sp. NBC_00490; assembly: GCF_036013645.1. NCBI lineage: Bacteria > Bacillati > Actinomycetota > Actinomycetes > Kitasatosporales > Streptomycetaceae > Streptomyces > Streptomyces sp. NBC_00490. Next base: position 91,820 of record NZ_CP107870.1, read on the forward strand.
AGCCCGGCCAGCACCTCCAGGGCACCGATCGTCTTGACGCCGCTGTCGCTGAAGTCGTCGACCCAGCCGTAACCGCCCGCGGCCAGCTTCGCCTTGGGCTGGGCCAGTTTCTGGGCGCCGCCCGCCAGGGCGACCGCGCCCAGCACTCCCGCGACGATCCACAGAGCAATGTTCATGAGAGTTTTCCTTCGACAGGTTCGGCTGGGGTGCGGCGGTGGCCGGCGTGCCGCTACTGGCTGTCGGGCACCAGCAGGGTGGTCTCCACCTGGGGTCGCCATCGGTAGTACGACTGGAGCTTGTGGTACTCGCCGCGCGGCGCCACCGTGATCGCGTAGACGAACTGGTGGCCGTCGGTGCGGTACGGGGAGTTCTTCAGGAAGTCCTCGATGTCCGGCTCGATGGTCACCGGAAGGGAGAGCGGGTCGTCGGTCATGGCGGCGATGGTGATCCGCTGGACCTTCGGGGAGTCCCAGGTCAGGGTGGCGTAGATGCCGAACGCCCCGGTGGCGAAGCGCAGCAGCCGCTCGCTCGGCGCGGGCAGCCCGCTCTCCTCGAGGAGCGAGGTGAGCGTGCCGGGCTCGAAGACGGAGGCGGGGGCGGCCCCGAAGTACAGGTTCACCGACCGGTGCCGGTAGTCGATGCCGACCAGGCTCACCTTGTCGGCCACGCCGTACCGGGTGAACAGGTCGAGGTTCCCGGCCGCGCTGGCCGGCATCGACTCCAGTGCGACCAGCTCGGACAGCGGCTTGAGGTCGTCGAGCGGGAAGAAGGACCAGGTCTTCTTGAAACCGCCGACGACCCCGAAGTCGATGCCGCTGAAACCGATGGGGAATCCCGCGTGGAGTTGTGCCAGCAGGCTGCCGACGGGGTGGTCGGTCGCCTCGATCAGGCCGTTCGCCAGCGCGACGGCGTACGGGTCCAGGTCCGGCGGGAGCATCGTGAAACGGCAGTCGAGGTCCCCCGCGTTGCGCTCCCCCGTCGCCACCCGGAAGGCGACCACGGCCTGCTCGAGCGTGTCCCCGTAGGCGGACAGGATCGAGCGGACCGTCCGGGCCGAGCAGGGCACTCCCACCAGTCGGGAGACTTCCTCGATGATCGAAAGGTCTGCCGGGTCGGTGTTGTCCCGCATGTTCCCACCGTTCGTTGTCGGCACTGCGAACTGGCCTTCTGCTAGCGGGCGATGACCATCGTGGCGGGCGGCGCGGCGTGGAACGACACGTCCTCGAAGCCTGCCTTGATCAGCCAGTCGCGGTAGTCGGAGCGCCGCCAGGTGCCGCCCTCGTTGCTCTTGAGGAGCATCTCCAGGGCGAACAGCAGCGGGAACGCCGGAGCGGCGCGGTCGTCGTCGACGACGTAGTCGGCGACCACCAGCGCGCCGCCGGGCTTGAGCGCCCTGCGGAGCCGGGTGAAGACCTCGATGTTGCTCTCGGCGTTCTCCTGGTGGGCGATGTGGGAGTAGACGGCGATGTCGTACAGCCCGGTGCCGAAGTCGGTGGTGTGGAAGTCACCGTCGAGCGTGGTGAAGCGGTCCCCCACACCCTGCTCCCCCACCAGCCGGCGGGCGATCACGTTGATCGGCTCCCAGTCGAGCTGGACCGCGCGGGCGGCCGGGTTGGCCTTCAGCCAGATCGACGAGTAGATGCCCGAGCCGCCGCCCACGTCGAGGATCGAGATCTCACCGGCGTCCGCGATGCCGAGCGCCTCGACGCCGGCGTCCGCGGCGGGAACCGACACCGCGGCGATGGCGGGGACGATGCCCTCCCAGTGCGGGTTGTCGGCCACTTCGGTCTCGCCGCCGGCGAGTGGGCCGCCGATGCGGACGACCTCGGGGAGGTCGGTGAGGCTGCCCGTGTGCTGGAGCTTGAGCTTGGCGAAGCCGGCCAGGGAGGCGGGCTTGCCCTCGACCAGGAACGCGGACGCCTCGGGGGTGTTGCGGTAGCGCCCGTCCTCGAGCAGCACCAGCTCCACGCTGACCAGACCGTCCAGGAGGCTCTGCGCGCCCCGCTCGGAGATCTCGGCGCGGGCCGCCACCTGGGCGGCCGTGCTCGCGCCGTTCTCCAGGTGGGTGAAGACGCGGTGGGTGGCCGCGGCGCCGATGACACCGGTGTTCCAGTAGCCGTTGATCAGCCTCATCACACCGTCCGGTGCAGGCTGGTTGTTCGTCATGCCGCTCCCTTCAGGGTCCGGGCGGGCCGGGCGTGGGTGCGCAGTGCGGTGCGCAGGACCTCGGAGACCCGCTCGACCTGGCTCATGGTCAGCTCGGCGTGCATGGGTATGCCGAGGTTGCGCTGGAAGAGGTCCGCCGAGACCGGGCACACCTGCTGCGCGTCGAAGGCGGGCTGCACATGGTTGGCCCAGGTGCCGTGCAGGGTGCCGATGCCCTGGGCGCGCAGTTCGGTGGCGACGGCCCCGCGGTCGACGCTCGCGTCCAGCGTCACCAGGTAGGACTGCCAGGCGTGGGTGCGGTCCGCCGGCACGTGCGGCACCGTCAGCAGCTCCTCGTCGGCGAAGAGTTCGGCGTAGCGGGCGGCGACGGCGCGCCGGCGCTCCATTAGCTCCTCGATACGGCCGAGCTGCACCGTCAGGATCGCCGCGGCGATGTCGGACAGCTTGAAGTTGTAGCCGATCTCGGTGAACTCGGGGATCGGCAGGCCGATGACCTGGCCCATGTCGAAGATGCTGCCGATGCCGAAGGCCGACAGCTGCCGCGCCTTCGCGCCGATGGCCGGGTCGGTGGCGATGAAGGCGCCGCCCTCGCCGCTGGTGGCGCCCTTGCGTCCGTGGAAGGACAGACAGGCCACCTCGGCCAGCGAACCGGCCTCGCGTCCCTGGTAGGTGGCGCCGACCGCGCAGGCGGCGTCCTCGATGAGGAACAGCCCGTGCCGGTCGGCGATGGCCTGCAGTTCCGTGTAGTCGGCGGGCAGGCCGACGGTGTCGACGGCGATGATGCCGACGGTCCTGGAGGTGACGAGGTCCGCCACCGACTGCGGGTCCACGGTGCCGGTGTCGGCGCGCACGTCGGCGAAGACCGGGGTCCCGCCGACGTAGCGGACCGCGTGCGCGGGGGCGGGGAACGTGTAGTCGGCGACGATGACCTCGTCGCCCGGCTGTACGCCGAACGCGAGCATCGCCAGGTGCAGGGCGGCGCCGCAGTTGCTGACCGCGACGGCGTCACCGGCTCCGTAACGTTCCTTCAGCTGGGCCTCGAGGGCCTGTCCCTTGGGTCCCTGGCCCGCCGCCCATCCCGAGGCGAACACCTCGGCGACGGCGGCCAGTTCCTGCTCCCCGAGGCTCGCGAAAACCAGGGGGATCTTTTCGTTGTCGCTCATCTCTGATTACGCTCCGCGCGGTTCGGAGGACTGGGGGTCGAGAAGGGCAGGCGGCTGGTAGCGCTGCGGGGTGATCTGGCTGACGTCGTAGCGCCTGCGCATCTCGTCGATGGCGTCGGGGTTGATGCCTCCGGCCGCCCAGATCTCCGCGATCTCCTCGAAGTACAGTTCGTGAACGGGTGACGGGTAGCACTGGAACAACATGCGCGCCGGTTTGTCGGAGGCATTCCTGAAGGCGTGCGGGGTTCCGGACGGCACGAACATGGAGGCACCCTCGGTGGCCCGGACGACCTTGTCCCCGTCGGGGGACTCCCATTCGTGCCAGTCCTGTTCGGTGCGCCGGGTCGGCTCGAAAGCCAGGAGCTGGAGCTCCCCTTCCAGGACGTAGAAGAATTCCTGCGCATCGCTGTGGACATGCGCCCCGACATCGAATCCGGGCGGTACGACCACCTCGAAGATCGATATCGCGGAGCCGTCTTCCTTTGTGGCCTTGAAGGTCACTTCCTGCGCCTTGGTGATCAGCTTTCGCCCCTGACCGGGCGGGAGGATGAGGCCAGTCATGGGGTCAGCTTCCTTTGTCCGCGCAGAATTTCACTTGAGCGAGGTTCCGGTGCCTTGCGTCGGGCTCAGTCCAGCTCTGCGGGGGCGTCGGCGTTCCAGCGGCCCAGCGCCATCTCGGCGGTGATCCCGGGGCCGAAGCCGGCGATCATGCCGGTGGCGTCCTGGGCCGGGGTGTCCTCCTCGAACAGCCTGCGGGCCGCGTCGAAGACGACCGCGCTGGCGATGTTGCCGTACTCGGTGAGGGTCGCCCAGCTGTGGCGGAACACCGTGCGGTCGACCTCGAGGAACTTGGCGAGGTCGTCGAGGATGCGCGGACCGCCGGCGTGGACGATGTAGAAGTCGAGCTTGCCGGCGTCCCAGCTGTGGTCCTTGGCGAACTCGCGCAGCACCGGCGCGAGCGGCTCCATCGTGCCGGGCACCCGGCGGTCCAGCTGGAAGTGGAAGCCGGTGTCCTTGACCGCGTAGGAGATCCAGTCCTCGGTGTGCGGGATGAGGTAGGAGGCGTTGCGCTCCAGCTCGATGCCGACACCGCCGTTGCCGCGGACCACGGCGGCCGCGACCGCGTCGCCGAACAGCCCGTCGGACAGCAGCGAGCCGATGTCGTCCGCGTCGGGCTGGTAGCACAGCGAGCACAGCTCGCAGGAGACGATCAGGACGTTGGAGCCGGGGTGGGCCAGGCAGAAGTCGTGGGCACGGTTGACCGCCGCGCCGCCCGCCGCGCAGCCGAGCTGGGCGATGGGTATCTGGCGGGTGTCGGAGCGGAAGCCGAGCTGGTTGATCAGCCAGGCGGTCAGCGACGGCATGCTGAAGCCGGTGCACGACACGTAGATGATGGCGTCGATGTCACGGGCCGCCACGTCGGCGTTGCGCAGGGCGTCTTCGATGACCGGCGGGGTCAGCTTCCTGGACTCGGCCTCGTAGATGCGGTTGCGTTCCGTCAGGCCCGGGTGCCCGAGGGTCTGCTCGATGGGCTGGACGATATGCCGCTTCAGGACCCCGGTGTTCCGGATCAGCCGGAGCGCCAAAGGAAGCTGCGGCTTTCCCGCATGGGCTTTCGCGGCGAACTCGAGAGTCTCTTCGATGGTGATGACGTGTTCCGGCGCGCTCACCGCGGGCTTGCATAGCCTGGGCATATCTGGGCTCTACTTTCTCTAGAGTCTGCCTTCTGTACGTGACGAATCTGCGCACAGCTTCCGAAGCGGGCGCAGCACACGGGAGAAAACACCGCGGCGCGCGGGAATTGATGTGCGGGGAAACCTGTGCCGACCTGGCACGGCCCTGGTCCCACCAGTACAGAACCGGTGGACACTGGCTCAATCCGCTGCCCTGGAAATGATTTTGGGCAGGGAAGGCGTGCAGGAATAGTGACACGGCCGAACTCCCCGCGCCAAGGCCGCTTCAAAGTCATCCGAGCCGCTCCGAGGGAAACTCGAGCAGGGCACTGACGAGTCTCGACTTCGGCAGATCAACGGCCTTGTCGCGGTATCGCCTCGCTTCAGGCGCCACTCGGGCGCTGCCGGTTCTGTAGCGGTCTGCTGCGAGCATCGGCCCTAGCCACGAAACGAACTGGACGCGGAGGGCGCATGTCTCAGCAAGCCGAGGAAGCCACCGCCAAAGGCAGGCGATTCCCGGGGGCGCGGTCCCCGGCGAAGGGCAGACGGGACACGGCCGGTCCGGACAGGTCGGTGCGCTGGACCGGGCTCCTGGTCACGTTCCTCCTCGGTGCTCTCGCCGCGGTGCCGCCGATGTCGATGGACATGTATCTGCCGGCCCTGCCGGAGGTCACGCACAGCCTGGGGGCGTCCGCCTCGACCGTCCAGCTGACGCTCACCGCGTGCCTGATCGGCATGGCGGCCGGGCAGCTCGTGGTCGGCCCGATGAGCGACCGGTGGGGCCGGCGCGGCCCGCTGCTGGCCGGGCTGATGGTCTACGTCGTCGCCGCCGCGATGTGTGCTGTGGCCCCCAACGTCGAGTCGCTGATCGCCTTCCGGGTGCTCCAGGGGCTCGCGGGGTCGGCCGGGGTCGTCATCGCCAGGGCCGTCGTACGCGATCTCTACGACGGTCTCGCCATGGCCCGGTTCTTCTCCACGCTGCTGCTGATATCCAGCGTCGCCCCGATCATCGCGCCCGTGATCGGCGGACAGGTCCTGCACTTCACCAACTGGCGGGGCATCTTCGTCGTCCTGACCGGGATCGGTATCGCGCTCACCGTGCTGGTGTGGCGCCGGCTGCCGGAGACGCTGCCGCCCGAGCGGCGCCAGCGCGGTGGGGTGCGCGGGGCGATGTGGATCATGCGCGGGCTGTTCATCGACCGGGTCTTCACCGGGTACCTGATGACGAACGGCTTCGCGTACGGGGCGCTGTTCTCGTACATCGCCGCCTCGCCGTTCGTGATCCAGGACATCTACGGGGCGTCGCCGCAGACCTTCTCCCTGCTGTTCGGCCTGAACTCGCTCGGTCTGCTGGTCGCCGGCCAGATCAACGGCAAGGTCCTGGTGGGCCGGGTCCGGCTGGACAAGGTCCTCGGGTACGGGCTCGCGCTGCTCGCGGCCGGCGGGCTGGCGCTGGTGCTGGTGACGCAGGGCGTCTTCGGTGATCCGGGTACGGTCCAGATCGCGGCCTGTCTGTTCGTCATGATCTCCTCGCTGGGTCTGATCCTGCCGAACACCAACGCGCTCGCCCTGATGCGCACCCCGCATGCCGCGGGTTCGGCTTCCGCGCTGGTCGGTACGTCGTGCTTCGTGATGGGCGCGATCGCCTCCTCGCTCGTCGGGATCGCGGGCAAGGAGACGGCGGTGCCGATGGCCGTGGTCCAGCTGGGCAGCGCGCTGGCCGCGATGGTCTGCTTCCTGGGCGTGTGTCGTCCCTGGCGGAACCGGCCGATGGAGATGCCCAAGCGCTGAACCCACCGCAGGCGTCCGGGTCGTACGAACCAGGCGGCGTACTCCGACACGGTGTCGGTGTACGCCGCCTTGTGGTGGGGCGGGTGCGCTGGGCCGAACGGTTCAGAGGCTGCGGGCGGTGATGTCGCCGTGGGCGGTGGTGGCGTGGATGGTCAGGTCGGCGGCGCCGGCGTTGTGGAGGGTGTTGTCGATCCGGCCGTAGGAGGTGCCGGCGTCGAGGGTGGCGGAGGTACCGCGGGCGGCGCCGATGCTCACGTCACCCTGTTCGGTGCGCAGGGTGAGGGTGCCGCGTACGGCTTCGGTGATGGTCAGGTCGCCCTTCTGGGTGCGGATGTCCGCGTCCCCGGTCAGGCGGCCGACCGTGATGTCGCCGGCCTGGAGGGCGAGGCGGGCGCTCGCGGTCTCGTCGAGCTTGACCGGGCCCTGGGCGCTGTCGAGGGTGACATCGCCGAGGCGTCCGACGCCGCGCAGTTCGGCGCTGGCGGACGTCACCTCGACGCGGGAGCCGGCGGGCAGCTGGACGGTGACCTCGATGGAGCCGGAGGGGCCGAAGGCCTGGTTCTTCGCCTCGGGGGCCTGGATGCGCAGGACGCCGTCGGCGTAGGTGACGGCGGTCTGTTCGGCCGCCTTGACGTCGCGGCTCCTGGAGGCGTCGGCGGGCAGGATGTCGACCGTGGTGTCGGTGCGGTCCGCGGCGATCAGCTGGATGCGGCCGGCGGGGATGTCGAGGACGGCGGTGACGGCGGCGGGGGTGGTGAACTTCTGCATCGTGCTCTCCTGTGACTCGTTGTTTCCGATGCACGAAAAGCTACGTTGCATTCACAATACTGGCAACGAGTTCGTTGCGCACGAGCACAGTAACTGCAGGCCAGAGCAGGGAAATTGTTGCAGTGATCGTGGAAGTTAACGCAACGAATGCCGTCTGTTCGTTGCAATGGATTGAAGGCGAACGCTATGCCTCGCGTTCCGGCGGCAGGATCAGGGTCGGTTCGAGGACCACGCGGGTCTCGGGCTCGGCGACCGTCCGGGCCAACTCGGGCCGCGCTCCGCGCTGTTGGCGCCACCCGGCCTGGGCGACGACGACGGCGACGTAGGGGATGACGACCCCGCCGACCAGCGCGCCGACCGCGACGACGGGCCAGCGGTTCCAGGTGAGGGCCATCAGGACCACGCAGGCGCTGCGCACCAGCATCGCGGCGACGTAGCGGCGCTGACGGCCGCGCAGATCCTCGCTCAACCCGGTGCGGGCCCGGGTGATGGACTCGGCCGGGGGGCCGTCCCGGCGCCATGACGTGCGGTTCATCGGGCCTCCATGGATGGTCCGGCGGGACCGCCGGGCGGGATGGACGGCCGGCGGTGGAACGGCGGCGGCGCGGGTGATCGTCCCCTGATCACCCGCGCCGCCGTTGGGGCCCGGTTGCTGTGCGTGGTGCCGCCGGGTCAGTGCACTTCCTGGTCCGACTCCCGTCCCTCGACGGCCGGCCGGCCGCCGTTGCCCGCATGCCCGTTGGAGGAACCGTGCCCGTTGGGGGACCCGTGTCCGTTGGACGCGGCGTGCCCGTTGGACGAGGGCAGCGCGCCCGGCGCGTGGCCGAGGTGCTCCACGGCGTGCCGCATCTCCTGCGGCGTCGGGTGCGGGATCTGGTCGCCGTGCAGCCAGCGGCTGACCCGGTGACGCAGCATCTGCTTGCGGGCGTTCGGGTTCGGCACGCCCTCGTCGTCCTGCGCCGCGGGGGCCGGAAGGACCGCGGGGATGTCCCGGGACAGCAGGGTGTACTCCTGCTGGCGGTCGAGGCGTGCGTGGACCTCCACGAACTCACCGTGCGGCAGCCGCTTGATCCGTCCGGTCTCGCGGCCGTGCAGGAGTTTGTCGCGGTCCCGCCGCTGAAGCCCCAGACAGATCCGCTTGGTGACGATGTACGTCACCGCCGGGACGACGAAGACTCCGACCCGTACGGCATAGGTGATCGAGTTCAGGGACAGATGGAAGCGCTCGGCCAGGATGTCGTTGGCGCCGCCGAAGAACAGCACCAGGTAGAACGAGACGAACGCGATGGCGAACGCGGTACGCGTGGGACGTTCGCGAGGCCGGTCCAGAAGATGGTGCTCGCGTTTGTCGCCGGTGACCCAGGCCTCCAGGAACGGCCACAGGGCGACCACGGCCATCATGATGGTGGGCAGGATGACCGCCGGCAGCAGGACACCCATGTTGACGGTGTAGCCGCCGGGCAGGACGAACTCCCAGGCGGGCATGGCACGTAGCGCACCCTCCAGGAAGCCCATGTACCAGTCCGGCTGGGAGCCCTGGGAGATCTGGTCGGAGCGATAGGGGCCGTAGGTCCACACGGGGTTGATCTGGGCGATGCCCGCCATCACCGAGAGCACGCCGAAGACGAGGAAGAAGAACCCACCGGCCTTGGCCGTGTACACCGGCATCAGCGGATGGCCCACGACGTTGTTCTCGGTGCGCCCCGGCCCCCGGAACTGGGTGTGCTTGTGCACGACGACCAGGATCAGGTGGACGGTGACCAGGGCCAGGATGATTCCCGGGATCAGCAGGATGTGGATGCTGTAGAACCGTGGAATGACATCGGTGCCCGGATACTCGCCTCCGAACAGGAACAGCGTCAGATAGGTGCCGACCACCGGGATGGCGAGTGTGACGCCCTCGGCGATGCGCAGGCCGGTGCCGGAGAGCAGGTCGTCGGGGAGTGAGTACCCGATGAAGCCCTCCAGGGTGACCACGACCAGAAGCACGAAGCCGATCAGCCAGTTGACCTCACGCGGCCTGCGGAACGATCCGGTGAGGAAGTGCCGCAGCATGTGGATGCAGAGCGTGGCGATCATGACCAGGGCCGACCAGTGGTGCAGCTGCCGGATGAACAGACCGCCGCGCACGTCGAAGCTGATGCGCAGGGTGGACTCGTAGGCCCGGGACATCGGGATGCCCTGGAGCGGCACGTGCGACCCGTGGTAGGCGGTCTCCGACATGCTCGGGTCGAAGAACATGGTCAGCCAGATACCGGTCAGGATCAGGATGATGAAGCTGTAGAGGGCGATCTCACCGAACATGAACGTCCAGTGGTCGGGAAAGGCCTTTCGGATCAGAAACCGGAGGTTGTAGATCCCAAGTCGCCCGTCCACCCAGTCGGCTACGCGCTCGCCCTTGGGCGGTTCGGTGCGCGCACTGTTCGGCGCCCTTTCGGTCGTGCTCATACCCGCGCGCCCTCCCCTCGCCGCTCGGCCGTCACAGGCAAGGTGGCCTGCCGCGGCGCAAGCCGGCCGGTGCCCTGGAGCGGTTGAAACGCTATCCACGCGTCAGCGGACGGAACAACCGCGCTCAAGCGATACTCAAGTCTGAACTCAAGTGTTCCTTGAGTGAGTTGTGGGACGTCGTAGGACAAGTGGGCTTCGCTGGCGGTCAGTTGATCCACTCCTGTCATGACCTCGAGCGTATGTCCGGGCGATTTCGGCCGCGACGGCGTATTACGCGCCACCCGGCCGAAAAGCGGCGCGGACCTGGGATCCGGCGGGCTCATGAGCGTCGCCGGTCGCCGGCCGGTTGCGCGGCCGGCCAGTGGGCCGAGGAGCCGGTGGGCCGGGGCCGGGCCGCGGAACCGGTGGAGACGCCGATGGCGGGTGGCGTCGGTGCGACGGGGCGCCGCCTTCGGGCTTCGGGGCCGTGGGTGACGCTGGGCGGTGTCGTGGGGGCCGGATCGTGCCGGGTGCCCAGGGCGGCCCGCAGGGCGCGCGAGCGCAGGGCGGCGGGCGCGGCGAGACCCTGGTGCAGGTGGAGCAGGAGGGCGGCCGCGTGCGGGTCGGCGGTCGCGGCGGCCGCGAGCCGGGACGCGTACCGCCTGCCGAGCCGGGCCCTCAGCCCGGCCGGTGGGGCCGGGGCGCGGGTGCTCGACTGCCAGGCGGGGGCGATCCGGTGGGCGAGGGCCCGGCGCAGCCGGTGGCTGACGCCGACCGCGGTGCCGTGGGCGGCGAGCAGGTGGTCGAGGACCAGGGCGCACTCCACCGCGAGGGTCATACCGTGGCCGTGGGCCGGGTCGAGGGCGGCCAGCGCGTCGCCGACGACGAGGAACTGGTCGGGCCAGCGGCGCAGCTTCTCGTAGTGGCGCAGGCGGTTCTCGGTGCGGCCGCAGGTGTAGACGGGGCCGAGCGGGGTGGCCGTCTCGATGAGGTCGCGCAGCATCGGATGGCGCAGGGACGCGGCGGCGCGCAGCAGTTCCGCGTGGTCGGCGGGTGGCGGGGTGCCGTCGCCGGTCGCGATCGTCACCAACCAGCGGCCGCCCTCGACGGGGTTGAGGACGGCCTGGCGCGGATCGCCGGGCGAGGGCATGAGGAACAGGCTCTTGAAGTCGGCGACATGGCCGACGGGCGGCGCGTACAGGGTGGTGGCGTACGACGTCCCGGAGTCGGCCACGGATTCCGCGGGCGCCGCGTAGCCGAGTTCGGCGAGCCACTCGGGGGCCTGGGAGCCGCGTCCGGAGGCGTCCACCACGAAGTCGGCGCCGATGAGGCGTTCGGGGTTCCAGCCGTCGCACTCCTTGCGGTTGCGGCCGCGTGCCCAGACGCCGGTGACGGTGTCGTGGGGGCCGGGCTCCAGGGCGACGACCTCGTGGTCCTGGAGGAAGGTCACCTTGGGGTCGGCGTACAGCCGTTCCCGTATCACCGCGTCGAGGAGGTCACGGCCGGCGCTGAGCATCGACAGGTCCGTCGGGACGCGGGGCAGCCAGCCGGCCGGGCCGAGCAGCAGCATGTCCTCGGGGATGCGGATGTGGACCGCTCCGGCGCGCACGAGGTCCTGGCCGATGCCGGGGAACAGGTGCTCCAGGCCCTGCTGGGCGGCGGTCATGAGGCTGTGGGTGTGCCGTGCCTGCGGAACGCCGCGGCGACGGCCGGGGCCGCGGGGCAGCCAGTCGCGCTCGATCACGGTCACCCGGTCCATGAGGCCGGTCAGTGCTCGAGCCGCGGTCAGTCCCGCGAGGCTGGAGCCGATCACCACGGCGTGCCCATGGCCGCCGCCGCTCTCCACAACACGTGCGTCCAGACTCAACTCGGCCGCCTCCCCAGTGCGTTGTGCTTGCATCATGCGCCGCAAGTCGGCCCGCGGGACCGGTCTCGACACCGCCTCGAGCGGCCTTCGAGGCAGGCGCGAGGAGGACTTGAGCGAGGCGTGGGGCGAGCGGGGCGCGGACGCGCGCGGACCAGCAAGGTTGGACAGCCGCAGGCCGCACGCGGCCTGGCCGGGACAGCCGGGCTTGCCGATCTGCGCGCCACAGATGCTGCGGGTCTCGGGGCCACTGGATCCACCGGTCTCGGCACGGCCGGGACCTGCCTGTCTCGGCACGGCCGGGACCTGCCTGTCTCGACACGGCCGGGACCTGCCTGTCTCGACACGGCCGGGACCTGCCTGTCTCGGCACGGCCGGGGCCCGCCTGTCTCGACACGGCCGGGGCCCGCCTGTCTCGACACGGCCGGGGCCCGCCTGTCTCGACACGGCCGGGGCCCGCCTGTCTCGACACGGCCGGGGCCCGCCTGTCTCGACACGGCCGGGGCCCGCCTGTCTCGACACGGCCGGGGCCCGCCTGTCTCGACACGGCCGGGGCCCGCCTGTCTCGACACGGCCGGGGCCCGCCTGTCTTCGCGCCACCGAGGCCACGGCCGGCTTCAGGAGCGGTCGGTCGTGGGGCGCGGCCGGGTGCGTACGGCTGTCCTGCGGCGCCGTACGCACCGGCCCTGCCGTCAGGGCGCCGGGGCCCGCCCGAGCCCCGGCGCGGTCAGTGCCCGGTCCACCAGGGGACCGGCGACGCCCGTGTATCCGGCGGGGTCGAGGAGGGCGGTCGCCTCCTCCCGGCTCAGGACGCCCGCCAGTTGCGGAAGGTCGGCCAGTACCTCGGCGAGGGGCAGGCCGGCGCGGGTGGCGAGCAGGGAGGCCTGCGTGAGCAGTTCCTTGGCGGCCGTCTTGCCGATGCGGGGCGCCAGGACGGCCGAGACCCGCTCGGAGACGAGCTGGCCGCCGGTCGCCTGGAGGTTGGCGCGCATCCGTTCCGGGCGGACAGTGAGGCCCCGGGCGAGTTCGACGGCGGTGTGCGCGGCGCCGCCGGTGAGCCGCAGCGCCTCCCGCAGCGGCTGCCACTCCGCGTGCCACATCCCGGCCGACCGCTCGTCCTCGGTGGGCAGGCACTGCATCAACACGGTCGCCAGCGCGGGTACTTGGAGCGCCGCGGAGCGGATCAGGGTCGCCAGCACGGGGTTGCGCTTGTGCGGCATCGCCGAGGAGGCGCCCCGCCCGGCGACCGCGGGCTCGGCCACCTCCCCGACCTCGGTACGGGCCAGCACCAGCACATCCGCGGCGATCTTGCCGAGCGCCCCGGTGGTGTGGGCGAGCGCGGCCCCCAGGTCGGCGACGGGGGTGCGCAGCGCGTGCCAGGGCAGCACGGGCACGGCCAGCCCCGTCTCGTCGGCGAACGCGGCGCCGAGTTCGCCGAGTACGGCCGCGGGGTCCGCGCCCTCACCGGCGTACTGCAGATACCCGGCCAGGGTCCCGGCCGCGCCGCCGAGCGACACCGGGAGCCCGCCGTCGACGAGACGTTCCAGGCGCTCGACGGAGTCGAGGACCAGTGCGCGCCAGCCCGCCGCCTTCAGTCCGAACGTCGTGGGCACGGCGTGCAGAGCGAGGGTGCGGCCCGCCATCGCCGTGTCCCGGTGCGTGGCCGCGAGGCCGGCCAGCGCCTCCGCGACCGCGCGCAGATCGGCGACGATCAGCCGCAGCGCCCTTTGGGCCACCAGCATCGCGCCGGTGTCGAAGACGTCCTGGCTGGTCGAGCCGCGGTGCACGTACTCGGCGGCCTCCGGACAGCGTTCGGCGACCACCGCGGTCAGCGCCTTGACCAGGCCCACGACCGGGTTCGCGGTCTCCCGCGCGGCCAGCGCCAGTTCGCGTACGTCGAGCAGTTCCGCGCGGGCGGCCGCGGTGATGGCCGCGGCCGCCTGGGCGGGGACCGTGCCGCAGCGGGTCTGGGCGCGGGCCAGGCCCGCTTCCGCGTCCAGCATCGCCTGGAGCCAGGCGCTGTCGCCGACGGCCGCCTCGACGGGGGTGCCCGCCCGCACCGGGGAGAGCAGCCCGGCGTCCAGATGCGCGGACAGGGTTCCGGTCCGCGGGGATGTGTGCACGACGGTCATGCGCTCGCCCCCGCCCGCACGGTGAGCGGCTCCGCCACGGGACGGGCCAGTTCGGGCAGGGCGAGGACCGCCGCCGCGATGGCGTCGGAGTCCTCCAGGGTGACCGAGCCGACGCCGGGCCGGATACCGGCGGCGGTCACCCAGTGCACGGACTCGGTGGGCACGCCGTAGGCGAAGCGCCGCGGGTGCAGTACTCCCCGGGCGTCGATGACGTGGTAGGGCCGCTCGGACACGGCGAGGCCGCCGGTCTCGTAGTCCGCGGCGCCCGTGCCCTCCCCGTCGGGGATGCGGTACGGGTGGCACTGCCCGGTGCGCAGCAGCTGGTTCATCAGCGGGTCCGCGGTGCGCCTGAGGTCGATCTCGGGCAGGCGGGCCTCGATGAGGACCGTGGCCCGCACCCGTACGTCCGGTATCTCGCTCGACGTGCCGCTGAAGCTGGGGCCGAGCGGGTCGTCCGGGTCGGGGGCGACACGCATGCCGGGTCCGGTCACGTCGAGGACGCCGGCGTCCAGGAGCGCGGCCATCTCCTCTATACGGGAGGCCGGCGGGCCGATGGACAGATAGGCGTTGAGCGGTGTGTACCAGCCGTCGAGGTCGTCGCGGTGGGACGCGGCGGTCAGGCCGGCGTGGTCGATGGCGAGCCGCAGTTCGTTGCGCAGGTCCCGCAGGACGTCGAGGGCGGCCTTGACCGGTCCGCTGACGTTGCCCTGGCGGGCCAGGCGGACGTCGTCGTCGAGGTGGCCGCGCAGCCAGTCACGGAAGGCGGCCTGCTCGGTGAAGACGCGGTCGCCGTAGGGGCGGGCGACGCGCTTCCAGTCCCAGCGTTCGGCGGCGTCGACGCCGGTCGCGTCGAGGAGCACGTCCTCCTCCGCGCCCGGTTCGGCCTCCAGATAGGCCTCGACGAACTCCTCCACGACGTCGGGCAGTTCACCGCGCGACTCGAGCAGCGCGGCGTAGTAGACGCTGCACACCTCCTTGGAGATGAGCGGCCACAGGTCGGCGGCGAAGTCGATGGCCCCGTGGTGGGGAGTGCGGGCGCGCAGCGCCGCGATGTACCCGGTGGTCAGCAGCCGGGGGTAGTAGCGGCCGTGGGCGCCCTTCTCGTTCTCGCCGCGCGCCTGGTAGGGCACGCCGCGCCGGGAGCCGGCGTACAGGCGCGGTTCGCGGCCCGAGGGCCGGTAGACGAGGCGGCCGTCGACGCGGGTGAAGATGCCGCCCCGGCCGTGGGTGAACAGGGCCAGGTAGTCGAAGAAGTTGAGCCCGAGTCCGCGCAGCAGCACGGTTTCGCCGGGCCGGATGCCCGACAGGTCCACGTCGGCCGGGTTGGCCGGGGGCAGATAGGTCAGACCGCTGCTCTCGGCGTACTCGGTCAGCTTGCGTTCGGTGTCGGAGAGTTGGGCCGGTACATGGCCCTGTGCGAGGACGACCGCGGACAGGCCGGTCAGCCGGGTGCCGTCCTCGAGGACGATGGTCTGCTCCCCCGTCGGCCCGCCCGGGGTGTCGTCGTCGTGCAGGGCGACGGCCCGTACGGGGTGGGTGCGCACCGTCACGTGTGCGGCGGCGCCCTCCACGACCCGCTGGAACGCCCACGTCAGATAGCAGCCGTACAGGGCGCGGGTGGGGTAGGAGTCGGGGCCGAGGCGGCGGGCCTCGGCGAGGACTCCGTCGTCGTAGCCGGCCTGCGGGGCGGCCTCGAGGGTGTGCGAGACCAGTGCCTTGGCCCACTCGTACAGGCTCGGCCCCTCGTCCAGCGGGCCGTCGATGCGGACACTGGCGTCGGTGTAGACCGTGACCTGCGAGGACACGGTGTTCATCAGCAGATGCCGGGACTGCGTGGGGCGCCACACCCGTCCCGAGCCGGGCGGGTCCGGGTCGACGACATGCACGGTGACGGTGTCCCAGCGGGGCGACTTCCTCTCCTGTGCACAGAGCCGTTCCAGTACGGAAAGGCCCCGCGGGCCTGCGCCGACGAGGCAGACCTCCAAGTGCGCCGCCGCGTCACCGCGGGCGGACCGGGCGGATTCCCGGGCGTCCGGACAGCCGAATGGCATCGGATCGTCCAGGGCATACTGTGCGGCCGCCGTCACCGGCGGCCCTGCGGTGAGTGCGACGCTTACTGCGCGTTCGCCTCCATACGTACCGTCCACAGTGCCTCCTTCCTCCGCCACCGTCGGGGCAGGCGCTCAATCACCGCTCGGCCCTGGATGGAAATCCGCTTGAGGAATGGCGGGGGCAATGACCCGGCTTCGCCGGACCGCCGCCGGACGGGACATGGCACGCCACCTCCGGCGAGCCGCGAACGAGGCTGTATCGGGACTCCAGCACCGCTCGCTACGTTCGAGAAAAAGGCATCACAGGATCGATCCGGTCATTCGGACAGCACGGTCGCGGAGGGCGAGCCGCCTCATGAAGGAGATTCGTTGATGGTTCACCCGTGCCCCAGAAAACACACCCATGAGAGCCGCGCCGTCCCCGGATTCGTCCTTTGCGCCCCCTGTATCCGTCAGGTGGAACGCAATCTCCGTACACTCCCCGCCCTGCACCAGGAGTGTCTGCACCACGTTTCTCCGACCCACCGGCGGACCAACCCCACCCGGGTTTCGGGAAGCCGTAACCGGGACCACCTGAACATCTCGGTGCTCGACGCCAGGTACAACCTCCTCGCCACTCTCGAGTCGTGGTCGGAAATCGTGGTGGAGCAGCTCGGCGTCACCGCGCCGGCCCGCTCCGTTCCGCAACTGGCCCGGTTTCTGACCCAGCATCTGCCGTGGCTCGCGGCGCAGCCGCCGGCCGCCGACTTCGCAGGTGAGGTGGAGAGTCTGGTCGCCGAACTGCGCAGCACGATCGACCCCGACCCGCATGCGTTGCAGACGCTGATCCGGCAGTGCGTCGTGGACAACTGCGCCGGCACGATCAGCGCCTCGCCGAGGAACACCGGCGCATCGAAAAGCCGGAGCATCGCATGCTCGGCGGGGCATTCCTGGGAAATGCACGAATGGCTGACTCTGAGGCAGCTCATGGAGCAGCAGCGAAAGGGGGTCCCGGCATGACGAAACCGCCACGCCACCGGCTTGTTCCCACGAATGTGGCCGCACTCGCCGTGGGGGTGTCCGAAGCGACGATCCGCAAGTGGGTCAGCCGCGGGAAGATCACCCGCTATGGCGCGCCGAACTGCCGCTCGGAGTTCGACATCGAGGAACTCACTCAGATCGCGATGCGGCGTGGTTCCGCGACCCGGTGACGTTCGGGTATTTCCCGCATCACGTTCTGCCGTGCAAGAACAGCCAACCACCCGTCTCGAAGACTTTCGTGAAACGACAAGGGGAGTGAGTGCGTTGACGCTACCGACCTCAGTGGAGGGGGTTTCGGAAAACCGTCGGGCTCGCTCGGTCGGCATCGGTCGCGCCCACGCCAAGGCGATCCTGCTGGGCGAGCACGCGGTCGTGTACGGAACTCCGGCGCTCGCGCTGCCGATTCCACAGCTGACGGCCACGGCGAGCGCCGGATGGTCCTCCCACTCCTCCGACGCCCAGGGCGGCCTGTCCTTCACCATGACCGGTTCCGCCTCGCGGGCCGTGGTGACCCTGGCCTCCGACGGTCTGCAGCGGCTGGCCGCGGCGTTCAAGGAGCGCATGGGCGTGCCGGGCAGGCCGCATCTCGACGTGATCCTCGACGGTGCCATCCCGCCCGGTCGCGGGCTCGGCTCCAGTGCCGCGAACTCGCGGGCGATCGTTCTCGCCCTGGCCGATCTCTTCGGCCACGAGCTGTCCGAGACCACGGCGTTCGACCTGGTGCAGACGGCCGAGAACATGGCGCACGGCCGGGCCAGCGGTGTCGACGCCATGACCGTCGGCGCGGCGGCCCCGCTGCTGTTCCAGGCGGGGCGGGCCGAGGAACTGGCCGTCGGCTGCGACGGCTTGTTCATCGTCGCGGACAGCGGCACCGCGGGCAGCACCAAGGAAGCCGTCGAGTTGCTGCGGGACGGATTCCGGCGGGAGCCGGGAGCCGAGGAGAGGTTCCTCACGCGTGCCACGGAGCTTGTCGAGGAGGCCCGGCGGGCTCTCGCCGACGGCTCGCCGGCAGAGCTCGGCTCGCGGCTGACGGACTATCACGAGCTGCTGCGCGCGGCCGGCCTGAGCACCGACCGGATCGACGCCATGGTCGCGGCCGCGCTCGGCGCGGGCAGCCTCGGCGCGAAGATCACGGGGGGTGGTCTGGGCGGCTGTGTCCTCGCCCTCACCCAGCCCGAGCTGGCCAGCGAGGTCGCCCGGCGGCTGCACGACGCGGGCGCCGTCCAGACGTGGGTCGTTCCGCTGAGGAGGCTCGCCCCTCATGCGCTCTGAACAGCTCGCGCGACCGCGGGTGGCGGGCCGGGCGGCGGACGCCACCGCCGTCGCCCATCCGAACATCGCGCTGATCAAGTACTGGGGCAAGAGCGACGAGCGGCTGTTCCTGCCCCGCACGGACAGTCTGTCCATGACCCTGGACATCTTCCCGACGACCACCCGGGTCCGGCTCGCCCCGGAGGCGGACCAGGACACGGTCGTCTTCAACGGGGAGCCCGCGACCGGTGAGGCCGCACGGCGTATCGCCGCCTTCCTGGACCTCGTGCGGGAGCGGGCGGGCAGCGTCGAGCGGGCCGTCGTGGACACCGAGAACACCGTCCCCACCGGGGCCGGTCTCGCCTCCTCCGCCAGCGGCTTCGCCGCCCTCGCCGTCGCCGCGGCGGCCGCCTACGGGCTCGACGGCGACCCGCGTGCGCTGTCCCGGCTGGCGCGGCGCGGCTCCGGCTCGGCCTCCCGGTCGATCTTCGGGGACTTCGCGGTCTGGCACGCCGGCACCGACGACCTGAGCTCGTACGCCGAGCCCGTCGACGCCGCCGCGGGCCTGGACCCGGCGCTCGTCGTCGCCGTCGTCAACGCGGGCCCCAAGGAGGTGTCCAGCCGTACGGCCATGCGCCGCACCGTCGACACCTCGCCCCTGTTCGAACCGTGGGCCCTGTCCAGCAAGGACGACCTCGTCGACATGCGGGCGGCGCTGAGCCGCGGCGACCTGGACGCGGTCGGTGAGATCGCGGAACGCAACGCGCTCGGCATGCACGCCACCATGCTCGCGGCGCGCCCCGCCGTGCGGTACATGTCGCCGGCGTCCCTCACCGTCCTCGACGCCGTGCTCCAGCTCCGCCGGGACGGCATCGCGGCCTACGTCACCATGGACGCCGGGCCGAACGTCAAGGTGCTGTGCCGGCGTACGGACACGGACCGGGTGGCGACGGCCGTACGCGGCGCCGCTCCCGACAGCGCGGTGCACATCGCCGGGCCCGGCAAGGGTGCCCGTCTGCTCACCGAGGACGAGCGATGACCTCCCGGCGCACGGTCGTGCGCCGCGCGCCGGGCAAGCTGTACATCGCGGGCGAGTACGCGGTGGTGGACCCCGGCAACACCGCGATCCTGGTGGCCGTCGACCGGTACGTCACCGTCACCGTGTCCGACACGGACGGCGCCGATGTGGTGATCTCCTCCGACCTCTGGCCGCGCCCCGTGCACCGGCACTGGCAGGACGGCCGGCTGACCGGAGGCGACAGCGAAGCCGCCCACGTCGTCACCGCGATCGAGACCGTGGCCGACCTGCTCGCCGAACGCGGCCTGCCCGTCCCCCCGTTGAGCGTGTCGATCACCAGCACCCTGCACGAGCACGGCAGGAAATACGGCCTGGGCTCCAGCGGCGCGGTGACCGTGGCGACGATCGCCGCCGTCGCCTCGTACTGCGGGCTGGACCTCTCCCCCGACGCCCGGTTCCGTCTCGCCCTGCTCGCGACGGCCCGCATCGACCCCAAGGGCTCCGGCGGCGACCTCGCCGCCGGCACCTGGGGCGGCTGGATCGCCTACCGGGCACCCGACCGTGCCTTCGTGCTCGAGCTGGCCCGCACGCACGGCGTCGAGGAGGCGCTGCGCACGCCCTGGCCGGGCTTCGAGGTGCGTCAACTGCCGCCGCCCGACGGCCTGTCCCTCGAGGTCGGCTGGACCGGGAACCCCGCCTCCACCACCTCCCTCGTGGCCGGCCTGCACCGGCGGACCTGGCGCGGCACGCCCTCGCACCAGAAGTTCGTGGAGACCACCGCCGACTTCGTGGACGCCGCGATCGGCGCCCTCGAGGCCGGCGACGGCGACGGCCTGCTGCACCAGATCCGGCGCGCCCGCCAGGAGCTGGCCCGCCTGGACGACGAGGTCGGCCTCGGCATCTTCACCCCCGAACTGACGGCGCTGTGCGACGCGGCCGAAGCCGCCGGCGGCGCGGCCAAACCCTCCGGGGCGGGGGGCGGCGACTGCGGCATCGCCCTGCTGGCCGCCGACGCCCCGCACGACATCGCACACGTACACGGGCGGTGGGCCGCGGCCGGGGTGCTGCCCCTGCCCGTCCGTCCCGCCCCGGAAGGGAACCAAGCATGAGTAGCGCTCAGCGCAAGGACGACCACGTCCGGCTCGCCATGGAGCAGCAGCACGCGCACAGCGGACGCAACCAGTTCGACGAGGTGTCCTTCGTCCACCACGCCCTGGCCGGCATCGACCGCCCGGACGTGTCCCTGGCCACCACCTTCGCCGGCCTCACCTGGCAGGCGCCGCTCTACATCAACGCGATGACCGGCGGCAGCGCCAAGACCGGCGTCATCAACCGGGACCTGGCCATCGCGGCCCGCGAGACCGGGGTGGCCATCGCCTCGGGCTCCATGCACGCCTACTTCAAGGATCCGTCCTGCGCGGCCACCTTCCGGGTGCTGCGCGAGGAGAACCCGGACGGGTTCGTCCTGGCGAACGTCAACGCGACAGCGTCCGTCGACAACGCGCGGCGCGCCATCGACCTGATCGAGGCCAACGCCCTGCAGATCCACCTCAACACGGCGCAGGAGACGCCCATGCCGGAGGGCGACCGCTCCTTCGGCTCGTGGGCGGCGCAGATCGAGCGGATCGCGGCCGCCGTCGACGTCCCCGTGATCGTCAAGGAGGTCGGCAACGGGCTGAGCCGCGAGACGATCCTCGCCCTGCCGAGCCTGGGCGTGCGGGTCGCCGACGTCAGCGGCCGCGGCGGCACGGACTTCGCCCGCATCGAGAACGGTCGGCGCGAACTCGCCGACTACGCCTATCTGCACGACTGGGGGCAGTCCACGGTCGCGTGTCTGCTGGACGCGCAGGACGTCGACATCCCCGTGCTGGCCTCCGGCGGTGTCCGCACCCCGCTCGACGTGGCCCGCGCCCTGGCCCTCGGCGCCCGCGCCGTCGGCTCCTCCGGCGGGTTCCTTCGCACTCTCCTCGACGGTGACGTCTTCGCGCTGGTCGCGAAGATCTCCGCCTGGCTCGACCAGCTGGCGGCCCTGCAGACCATGCTCGGCGCCCGCACCCCCGCCGACCTCACCCGCTGCGACCTGCTGATCCACGGCGAACTCCGGTCCTTCTGCACCGACCGGGGCATCGACACGCGGCGGCTCGCCCAGCGCTCCAGCTCCATCGACGCCCTCCACGAGATGACGGGAAGCACACGATGACCGAAGCACACGCGATCGCCGGGGTCCCCATGAGGTGGGTGGGCCCCCTCCGCATTTCGGGGAACGTCGCCAACACCGAGACCCACGTCCCGCTCGCCACCTACGAGTCCCCGCTGTGGCCCTCCGTCGGCCGCGGCGCGAAGGTCTCCCGGCTGGCCGAGAAGGGCATCGTCGCCACCCTCGTCGACGAGCGGATGACCCGCTCGGTCCTCGTCGAGGCGACCGACGCGCTGACCGCGCTCACCGCCGCGCGGACCATCGAGGCGCGCATCGACGAGCTGCGCGAAGTGGTGCGCGGCTGCAGCCGGTTCGCCCAGCTGATCGGCATCCGGCACGAGATCAACGCCAACCTGCTGTTCATCCGGTTCGAGTTCTCCACCGGCGACGCCTCCGGCCACAACATGGCCACCCTCGCCTCCGACGCGCTCCTCGCGCACCTGCTGGAGACCGTCCCGGGCATCTCCTACGGGTCGATCTCCGGCAACTACTGCTCGGACAAGAAGGCCACCGCCATCAACGGCATCCTCGGCCGCGGCAAGAACGTCGTCACCGAGCTGCTCGTACCGCGCGACGTCGTCGCCGACGTCCTGCACACCACGGCCGCGAAGATCGTCGAGCTGAACATCCGCAAGAACCTGCTCGGCACCCTCCTCGCCGGCGGCATCCGCTCGGCCAACGCCCACTACGCGAACATGCTGCTCGCGTTCTATCTGGCGACCGGCCAGGACGCGGCCAACATCATCGAGGGCTCGCAGGGCGTCGTCATGGCCGAGGACCGCGACGGCGACCTCTACTTCGCCTGCACCCTGCCCAACCTGATCGTCGGCACGGTCGGCAACGGCAAGGGCCTCGGCTTCGTCGAGACGAACCTGACCCGGCTCGGCTGCCGGGCCGAGGGCGCGCCCGGCGAGAACGCCCGCCGGCTCGCCGTCCTCGCCGCGGCGACCGTGTTGTGCGGTGAGCTCTCGCTGCTCGCGGCGCAGACGAACCCCGGCGAACTCATGCGCGCGCACATCCAGCTGGAACGCGACAACAAGACCGCAAAGGTTGGTGTATGAGGCATGTCCATATCCATCGGAATCCATGATCTGTCGTTCGCGACGAGCGAGTTCGTCCTGCCGCACACGGCCCTCGCGGACTACAACGGCACCGAGATCGGCAAGTACCACGTGGGCATCGGCCAGGAGTCGATGAGCGTGCCCGCCGCGGACGAGGACATCGTGACCATGGCCGCGACGGCGGCCGCGCCGATCATCGCCCGGCACGGCAAGGACCGTATCCGCACGGTGGTGTTCGCCACCGAGTCCTCGATCGACCAGGCGAAGTCGGCCGGTATCTACGTCCATTCGCTGATCGGTCTGCCCTCGGCGACCCGCGTCGTCGAGCTGAAGCAGGCCTGCTACGGGGCGACGGCGGCCCTGCAGTTCGCCATCGGCCTGGTGCAGCGCGACCCCGCCCAGCAGGTCCTGGTGATCGCGAGCGACGTCTCCAAGTACGAGCTGGACAGCCCGGGTGAGGCGACCCAGGGTGCGTCGGCGGTGGCCATGCTGGTCAGCGTGGACCCCGCGCTGGTGCGGATCGAGGACCCGTCCGGTCTGTTCACCGCCGACGTCATGGACTTCTGGCGGCCGAACTACCTCTCCACCGCGCTCGTCGACGGACAGGAGTCCATCGGCGCGTACCTCCAGGCCGTGGAGGGCACCTGGAAGGACTACTCGGAGCAGGGCGGCCGCGCGCTCGAGGAGTTCGCCGCGTTCTGCTACCACCAGCCGTTCACGAAGATGGCGTACAAGGCCCACCGCCATCTGCTGAACTACTGCGGCTACGACACCGACAAGGACGTCATCGCGGGCGCCCTCGGCCAGACCACGGCGTACAACACCGTGATCGGCAACAGCTACACGGCGTCGGTGTACCTGGGCCTGGCCGCGCTCCTGGACCAGGCGGACGACCTGACCGGCCGTCCGCTCGCCTTCCTCAGCTACGGCTCCGGCTCCGTCGCCGAGTTCTTCGCCGGGACCGTGGTCGCCGGCTACCAGGACCACCTGCGCACCGAGGCGAACCTCGAGGCGATCTCGCGGCGCAAGACGGTCGACTACGCCGGCTACCGCGAACTGCACGAGTGGACGTTCCCGACCGACGGCGGCGACCACGCCACCCCGGAGCAGACCACCGGACCGTTCCGGCTGGCCGGGATCAGCGGCCACAAGCGGATCTACCAGACGCGTTAGAGCGTCTCGCGGGCATGTGGGCGGCCATCGCGCGCCGCCCGCCCGTCGGCCCCTTCGTACAGCCATTCACCGACCACTTGAGGGGAGGGCAGCCGCATGACAGAGGCAACGTTCCCGGGCCCCGGCAGCCCTATGAAGGACATCAGGATCCTCGGCACGGGTGCTTATGTGCCGGAGCGGATCGTCTCCAACGACGAGGTCGGCGCGCCGGCCGGGGTCGACGACGCCTGGATCACCCGTAAGACCGCGATCCGGGAACGGCGCTGGGCCGCCCCCGGCCAGGCCACGTCCGACCTGGCGACGGCCGCGGCGCGTGCCGCGATGAAGTCGGCGGGCGTCACCGCCGAGCAGCTGTCCATGATCGTGGTCGCCACGTCCACGCCGGACCGGCCGCAGCCGCCGACGGCGGCCTATGTGCAGCGCAACCTCGGTGCCGCCAGCACCGCGGCGTTCGACGTCAACGCGGTGTGCTCCGGCACGGTGTTCGCGCTCTCCGCGGTCGGCAGCGTGGTGCTGCGGCGCGGCGGCTACGCGCTGGTGATCGGCGCGGACACGTACTCGCGCATCCTGGACCCGGCCGACCGCAGGACGGTCGTCCTGTTCGGCGACGGCGCGGGCGCCATGGTCCTCGGTCCGACCACGCAGGGCCCGGTCGTGCGGCATGTCGCCCTGCACACCTTCGGCGCCCTCTCAGACCTGATCCAGGTGCCCGCGGGCGGCAGCAGGCAGCCCCTGGACCACGCCGGCCTGGACGCCGGGCTGCAGTACTTCGCGATGGACGGGCGGGAGGTGCGCCGGTTCGTCATGGAGCAACTGCCGCAGCTGGTGAAGGGGTTCCTCCACGAGGCCGGTGTCGAGGCCGCGGACATCAGCCACTTCATCCCGCACCAGGCCAACGGTGCCATGCTCGACGACGTCTTCGCGGACCTGGCCCTCCCCCGCGCCACCATGCACCGCACGGTCACGCACTACGGCAACACGGGCGCCGCCTCCATCCCGATCACCCTCGACGCGGCCGTCCGCGAGGGCGCCTTCCGCCCCGGCGAGCTGGTCCTGCTGGCCGGGTTCGGCGGGGGCATGGCCGCGAGTTTCGCCCTGATCGAGTGGGGGTGAGGGGTCCTCGCGGACTCCGCCCCGATCCGACGCACGGTTCCTGACCCCCGTAGAGATCCCCTGCCGAAAGCCCTGTTGAAAGGTTGCATCCATGGCGCTCGTGCTCGACGCCGCCGCCCAGGACCTCCTCTTCCGTGAGGCCCGCACGGCCAACACCTTCACCGACGAGCCGGTGACCGACGAGCAGATCGAGGCGATCTACGACCTCGTCAAGTACGGTCCGACCTCCTCCAACCAGAGCCCGCTGCGCATCACCCTGGTCCGCTCCCCCGAGGCCCGTGAGCGCCTGGTGCGGCGCATGGCCGAACCCAACCGCGCGAAGACCGCCGGCGCCCCGCTGGTCGCGATCCTCTCCACGGACAACGAGTTCCACGAGGAGCTGCACAAGCTGGTCCCGCACTTCCCCCAGGTGAAGGATCTCCTCTACGCGGAGCGTCCGACCCGGGAGGCGTCCGCCGTCCTCAACGGCGCCCTGCAGGCCGCGTACTTCATCATCGGCATCCGTGCCGCCGGCCTCGCCGCGGGCCCGATGAGCGGCTTCGACGCCGCGGGCGTCCAGAAGGAGTTCCTGGACGACGACCACACCCCGCTGATGGTCGTCAACATCGGCAGGCCGGGCCCGGACGCCTGGTTCCCGCGCGCTCCGCGTCTGGACATCGACGAGGTCATCACGACCGTCTGAGTCCGGTCACGGCGAAAGGGCCGGGCGCGGCGAGCATCTGCTCGCCGCGCCCGGCCCTTTTCGGCCGTCCGGCGCCCGTGGCGGTCAGCCGCGTTCGCGGGCGCTGTGTTCGTATGCGGGCCATACGTCGCGCACGAGTTGTAGTTCCTGCGGGGTCAGTGGTATGTCCTCACGCAGCCGCTCGGGGTGCGCCGGCGGCGGCCCGCCGACCCCTGGCGGCAGCACCAGGAACCTGCCCTGCGCGTAGCGCACCAGGCGGTTCTGGGAGCGGGTGGCGGTACGGGGCGGGTCCATGGCCTGCAACGCCTCGGGGCCCACGTAGACGGCGCCGTAGGACGCCAGGCCCCGCCACAGAGGCCGCAGGCAGCGGTTGACCATCACCCGTAGAACACCACGCAGCATCCGAATCATGACTGCACCTCCACGCCTCCACTCGTCGTTTCCTAAAGAGATTCGCAAGGTTCACTCGTGGACCGGTGGAGAGAACTTGGTGCGCGCTTGTGCGGTTTTCGGCCACGCACGCCGTACCGCGACACGGCGTACGGACATGACGAACGGACATGACGAAGAGGCGCGCTGCGGTGTGCAGCGCGCCTCGTGGGTGGGGCGGACGGGAACGTCGGAGGTGGCTCAGTCGATGCCGCGTACGACGTGGGGCTCCCAGCTGTCGTCCTCGTCGATGCCGGCGAGCCGGAGCGGCGGGGCGAGGGCCGGGACGTCGTGGGACTGTCTGCTGTCCTCCTCCAGAATGTCGTACACCTGATCCTCCTTGCCGGGTCGGCTCAGTAGCGGTAGTGGTCCGGCTTGTACGGTCCGTCGACGTCGACGCCGATGTAGGAGGCCTGCTCCGGGCGCAGCGTCGTCAGCTTCACGCCGAGCGCGTCCAGGTGGAGGCGGGCGACCTTCTCGTCCAGGTGCTTGGGCAGCGTGTAGACGCCGATCGGGTACTCGGCCTGCTTGGTGTACAGCTCGATCTGGGCCAGCGTCTGGTCCGCGAACGAGTTGGACATCACGAACGAGGGGTGGCCGGTGGCGTTGCCCAGGTTCAGCAGGCGGCCCTCGGACAGGACGATCAGGACCTTGCCGTCGGGGAACTTCCAGGTGTGGACCTGGGGCTTGACCTCGTCCTTGACGATGCCCGGCACGCTCGCGAGGCCGGCCATGTCGATCTCGTTGTCGAAGTGGCCGATGTTCCCGACGATGGCCTGGTGCTTCATCCTGGCCATGTCGGCGGCCATGATGATGTCCTTGTTGCCGGTCGTGGTGATGAAGATGTCGGCGGTCTCGACGACCTCGTCCAGCGTGGTCACCTGGTAGCCGTCCATGGCCGCCTGAAGGGCGCAGATCGGGTCGACCTCGGTGACGATGACCCGGGCGCCCTGACCGCGCAGCGACTCCGCACTGCCCTTGCCGACGTCGCCGTAGCCGAACACGACCGCGGTCTTGCCTCCGATGAGGACGTCGGTGGCCCGGTTGATGCCGTCGATGAGGGAGTGGCGGCAGCCGTACTTGTTGTCGAACTTCGACTTCGTCACGGCGTCGTTCACGTTGATCGCCGGGAACAGCAGCACCCCGTCGCGCTGCATCTCGTACAGGCGGTGCACACCGGTGGTGGTCTCCTCGGACACCCCGCGGATCTCCGAGGCGATCCGCGTCCAGTCCAGCGGGCTCTTCTCCAACAGGGCGCGCACCACGGCCAGTTCCTCGTTCTCGGCGACCGGCAGCTCACCCGTCTTG
The DNA here is from genome assembly GCF_036013645.1 of Streptomyces sp. NBC_00490. Classification (NCBI taxonomy): domain Bacteria; kingdom Bacillati; phylum Actinomycetota; class Actinomycetes; order Kitasatosporales; family Streptomycetaceae; genus Streptomyces; species Streptomyces sp. NBC_00490. The sequence goes on from NZ_CP107870.1 coordinate 119,107, forward strand.
CGGTACTCGACGCCCTTGTGGACGAGAAGGGTGGCGTCACCGCCGTCGTCGAGGATCATGTTCGGGCCGGCGTGCCCGGGCCAGGTGAGGGCCTGCTCGGTGCACCACCAGTACTCCTCCAGCGTCTCGCCCTTCCAGGCGAACACCGGGATACCGGCGGCGGCGATGGCGGCGGCCGCGTGGTCCTGGGTGGAGAAGATGTTGCAGGACACCCAGCGGACCTCGGCGCCCAGGGCGACCAGCGTCTCGATGAGGACGGCGGTCTGCACCGTCATGTGGAGCGAGCCGGTGATCCGGGCACCGGCGAGCGGCTGCGTCTCGGCGTACTCCCTGCGGATCGCCATCAGGCCGGGCATCTCGTGCTCGGCGAGGGTGATCTCCTTGCGGCCGAACTCGGCGAGGGAGAGGTCGGCGACCTTGAAGTCCGTGAAGTCAGCGCTGGGCTGCGAGGGCATGCTGGGCACTCCTTGAGTTCAGTACGTCGCGGTGGATTTCGAGCGTCGCCGTCGAGCGGTTCAGCGTGATGTAGTGCAGCCCCGGGGCGCCCTCGGCGAGGAGCCGCTCGGCCATCGCGGTGGCGTACTCGACGCCGATGCGGTGGCCGTCCGCGGGGTTGTCGCGCACCGCGTCCAGGCGGTGCGCCAGGTCCTCGGGGAAGGCGGCTCCGCTGAGCTCGGCGAAGCGGGTGATCTGGCGTACGTCGGTGGCCGGCATGATCTCCGGGATGATCGGGGTGTCGCAGCCCGCGGCAGCCACCCGGTCGCGCAGCCGCAGATAGTCCTCGACGTGGAAGAACATCTGGGTGATGGCGTAGTCGGCGCCCGCCCTGCACTTGGCGACGAAGTGCCGGATCTCGCTGTCCCAGTCCGCCGAGCGCGGATGCCGTTCCGGGAAGGCGGCCACACCGACGCTGAACTCCCCCGACTCCTTGACCAGACGCACCAGTTCGTCGGCGTGGGTGAAGCCGTCGGGGTGCGGGATCCAGGGGGCGTTCGGGTCGCCGGGCGGGTCCCCGCGCAGGACGAGGACGTCCCGGACGCCGGCGTCGGCGTACTGGCCGATGATGTGCCGCAGTTCGGCCACCGAGTGGCCGACCGCGGTCAGATGGGCGACGGGGCGCAGGGTCGTGTCGGTCGCGATCCGTTTGGTCACCTCGACGGTGCGGTCCCGGGAGGATCCGCCGGCCCCGTAGGTGACCGAGACGAAGCTCGGCGCGAGCGGCTCGATCCGGCGGATCGCCTCCCACAGGGTCCGCTCCCCCTTGGCCGTCTTCGGCGGGAAGAACTCGAAGGAGAACGACGGGGTCCCTCTGTCGAGGATGTCGCGCAGGGTGCTCATTCCCGGCCTCCGGCGTTGAAGTAGCTGGCCTCGGGGTGGTGCAGGACGATCGCGTCCGTGGACTGCTCGGGGTGCAGCTGGAACTCCTCGGACAGATGGACGCCGATGCGCTCCGGCTGGAGCAGGTCGGCGATCTTCGCGCGGTCCTCCAGGTCGGGGCAGGCCGGGTAGCCGAGGGAGTAGCGGCAACCCTGGTACTCGGTGCGGAACATGCCGTCCAGCGAGCCCGGGTCGCCCGCGGCGATACCGAGCTCGTCGCGCACGCGGGCGTGCCAGTACTCGGCGAGTGCCTCGGCCAACTGGACGGACAGGCCGTGCAGTTCGAGGTAGTCGCGGTAGGCGTTGGCCTCGAACAGCTTGGCTGTCTCCTCGCCGATGCGGGAGCCGACGGTGACGATCTGGAGGCCGACGACGTCCGTCTCCCCCGACTCCTCCGGGCGGAAGAAGTCGGCGAGGCACAGTCCGCGGCCGCGGCGCTGGCGCGGGAAGGAGAAGCGGGTCAGTTCGGATCGGTTCTCGTCGAGCAGGATCAGGTCGTCGCCTTTGGAGACGGCGCGGAAGTAGCCGTGCACGACGGCCGCTTCGAGCAGGTTCTCCGTCTGGAGCCGGTCGAGCCAGCCCCGCAGCCGGGGACGTCCCTCGGTCTCGACGAGTTCCTCGTACGTGGGCCCGTCGCCCTTGCGGGTCTGCTTGAGGCCCCACTGGCCCTTGAAGAGGGCGCCCTCGTCGAGCCAGGACGCGTACTCCTTGAGCTGGATGCCCTTGACGACGCGGGTTCCCCAGAACGGGGGCGTGGGCACGGGGTTGTCGACGGCGACATCGGAGCGCCCCCGTTCGGGGCTGTCCGCCACGACGGCGGCCGCGGTCGCGGTGCTCTTGACCCGCCGCTGCTTCAGCTCGGGCAGCTTGGCTCCGGGGACACCCCGCTTGACGGCGATGAGCGCGTCCATGAGGCGCAGGCCCTCGAAGGCGTCGCGGGCGTAGCGGACCTCGCCCTCGTAGATCTCGTGCAGGTCCTGCTCGACGTAGGCACGGGTGAGCGCGGCTCCGCCGAGGATCACCGGGAAGTCGGCCGCCAGCCCGCGCTGGTTGAGCTCCTCCAGGTTCTCCTTCATGATCACCGTGGACTTCACCAGCAGCCCCGACATGCCGATCACATCGGCCTTGTGCTCCACGGCCGCCTCGAGGATCGCGGAGACCGGCTGCTTGATACCGATGTTGACCACGTTGTAGCCGTTGTTGGTCAGGATGATGTCGACGAGGTTCTTGCCGATGTCGTGCACGTCGCCGCGGACCGTGGCCAGCACGATCGTGCCCTTGCCCTCGTCGTCCGTCTTCTCCATGTGCGGTTCGAGATGGGCGACGGCGGTCTTCATCACCTCGGCGGACTGGAGCACGAACGGCAGCTGCATCTGGCCGGAGCCGAACAGCTCACCGACGACCTTCATACCCTCCAGGAGGGTGTCGTTGACGATGTCCAGAGCGGGACGTTCCTGGAGAGCCGCGTCCAGATCCTGGTCGAGGCCGTTCTTCTCGCCGTCGATGATGCGGCGCTTGAGACGCTCCTCCAGCGGCAGGGCGGCCAGTTCCTCGGCCTTGCCCGCCTTCAGCGACTTCGCGGTGGCGCCCTCGAACAGCGCCATCAGCTTCTGCAGCGGATCATAACCCTCGGCGCGCCGGTCGTAGATCAGGTCGAGGGCGGTCTGCACCTCTTCCTCGCTGAACCGGGCGATCGGCAGGATCTTGGAGGCGTGCACGATCGCCGAGTCCAACCCGGCCTTCGTGCACTCGTCCAGGAACACCGAGTTGAGCAGGATCCGGGCGGCCGGGTTGAGGCCGAAGGAGATGTTCGACAGACCCAGAGTGGTCTGCACATCCGGGTGGCGGCGCTTGAGCTCGCGGATCGCCTCGATGGTGGCGATGCCGTCCTTGCGGGACTCCTCCTGACCGGTGCAGATGGTGAAGGTCAGGGTGTCGATGAGGATGTCCGACTCGTGGATGCCCCAGTTCCCGGTCAGGTCCTCGATGAGCCGCTCGGCGATGGCGACCTTGTGCTCCGGGGTGCGGGCCTGGCCCTCCTCGTCGATGGTCAGCGCGATCAGCGCGGCACCGTGCTCCTGGGCGAGCTTGGTGACCTTCGCGAAGCGGGACTCGGGGCCGTCGCCGTCCTCGTAGTTGACGGAGTTGATGACCGCACGCCCGCCGAGCTTCTCCAGCCCGGCCCGGATGACCGGCACCTCGGTGGAGTCCAGCACGATCGGCAGGGTGGAGGCGGTGGCGAACCGGCCGGCCAGCTCCTCCATGTCGGCGACACCGTCACGGCCGACGTAGTCCACGCACAGGTCCAGCATGTGCGCGCCCTCGCGGATCTGATCCCGGGCCATCTCCACACAGTCGTCCCAGCGGCCCTCCAGCATCGCCTCACGGAACTTCTTCGACCCGTTCGCGTTCGTCCGCTCACCGATCGCCATGTACGACGTGTCCTGCCGGAACGGCACCGTCTGATAGAGCGAAGCCGCACCGGGTTCCGGACGCGGATCCCGTGCCGCCGGGGCCAGTCCGCGTACCCGCTCGACGACCTGGCGCAGATGCTCCGGCGTCGTACCGCAGCAGCCGCCGACGAGCGAAAGGCCGTACTCGCGGACGAAGTTCTCCTGCGCGTCGGCCAACTCCGGGGCGCCCAACGGGTAGTGGGCGCCGTCCTTGCCGAGCACCGGCAGACCGGCGTTCGGCATGCAGGACAGCTGGATGCGGGAGTGGCGGGCGAGATAGCGCAGGTGCTCGCTCATCTCGGCGGGCCCGGTCGCGCAGTTCAGGCCGATCATGTCGATGCCGAGCGGTTCCAGCGCGGTCAGCGCGGCGCCGATCTCCGAACCCAGCAGCATCGTGCCGGTCGTCTCCACCGTCACCGACACGATGAGCGGCAGGTCCAGGCCGAGTGCCTCAAGGCCGCGGCGGGCGCCGAGAACGGCGGCCTTGGTCTGGAGGAGGTCCTGGGTGGTCTCGACGAGCAGGGCGTCGGCGCCGCCCGCGACCAGGCCCTCGGCGTTCTGCTGGAAGGCGTCGCGCAGGGTGGTGTACGGGGCGTGGCCGAGCGTGGGCAGCTTGGTGCCGGGGCCGATCGAGCCGAGGACCCAGCGCTGGCGTCCGTCCCGCGCGGTGTACTCGTCGGCCACCTCGCGGGCCACGCGGGCGCCGGCTTCGGAGAGTTCGTGGACGCGTTCGGGGATGTCGTACTCGGCGAGGGCCGCGTGGTTGGCGCCGAAGGTGTTGGTCTCGACGCAGTCGACGCCCGCGTCGAAGTACTCGGCGTGCACCGAGCGCACGATGTCGGGCCGGGTCACGTTGAGGATCTCGTTGCAGCCCTCGAGCTGCTGGAAGTCCTCCATCGTGGGGTCCTGGGCCTGGAGCATGGTGCCCATCGCCCCGTCGGCGACCACCACACGGGTGGCGAAGGCCTCGCGGAGCGCGGCGATGCGGGTGCGGTGGTCAGCGGTCATGAGTGTTCTCCGAGGACTGGCGCGAGCGGGGCGGCCGTACCGGGGCCGTAGGCTCGCTCGACGATGCGGGACAGCTGTGCCAGGTCGACCTCGTAGGACTGCGAGCCCACCGCGCCGAGGACCACGGAGGCCAGCGCGCAGCCCAGTCGGGCCGCGGGTTCGAGCGGTACGCCGTGGCTGACGGCGGCGAGGAATCCGGCGCGGAAGGCGTCGCCGACGCCGGTCGGGTCGGCCGTGTCGGTGTCGGGGATGGCGGGGACGTCGAGCGGGGGCTGTCCGGCGCTTTCGATGCGCACCCCCTTCTCGCCCAGGGTGGTGACCCAGGTGCCGACGACCGCGAGGATCTCGCTGCGGCTCCAGCCGGTGCGCTCCTTGAGCAGTGCGGCCTCGTACTCGTTGGTGAACAGCCAGGCGGCGCCGTCCACCAGGTCGCGGACCTGGTCGCCGTCCAGGCGGGCCAGTTGCTGCGAGGGGTCGGCCGCGAAGGGCAGGCCGAGGGTGCGGCAGTCGGCGGTGTGGCGGAGCATCGCCGCCGGGTCGTTGGGTGAGACCAGGACGAGGCCGGGGCGGTCGGGGCCGGTGACGAGGGCGCGCAGGTCGATGTCGTGGGCCTCGGTCATGGCGCCCGCGTAGAACGCGGCGATCTGGTTGGCGTCGTCGTCGGTGATGCACATGAAGCGGGCGGTCTGCCGTTCGGCGGAGATGTGCACTCCCCCGGTGTCGACGCCGTGCTCCTTCAGCCACACCGCGTACTCGGCGAAGTCGGTGCCGACCGCCCCGACCAGGAGGGGAGACAGGTCGAAGCCGCCGAGCCCGTAGGCGATGTTGGCGGCGACGCCGCCGCGGCGCACCTCGAGACGGTCGACGAGGAAGGAGAGCGAGATGTGGGCCAGCTGCTCGGGGAGCAGCTGGTCCGTGAACCGTCCGGGGAAGACCATCAGATGGTCGGTGGCAATGGATCCTGTCACCGCGATGCGCACGGGAACTCCTTCGGTCGCTTCGGTCGCTGATCGCCGGTGTGGCACGGCGTCGGCCGCGACCGTCGGGCCCGGCCGTCAGGTGTCGGGCTCAGATGCCCGCGGCTGCCTTGAGCTGCTGGGCGCGGTCGGTGCGCTCCCAGGTGAAGTCGGGCAGCTCACGGCCGAAGTGGCCGTAGGCGGCGGTCTGGGCGTAGATCGGGCGCAGCAGTTCCAGGTCGCGGATGATCGCGGCCGGGCGCAGGTCGAAGACCTCGCCGATGGCCTGCTGGATCTTCTCCACCGGGAGGGTGTGGGTGCCGAAGGTCTCGACGAACAGGCCGACGGGCTCGGCCTTGCCGATCGCGTACGCGACCTGCACCTCGCAGCGCGAGGCGAGGCCCGCGGCGACGACGTTCTTGGCGACCCAGCGCATCGCGTACGCGGCCGAACGGTCCACCTTGGACGGGTCCTTGCCGGAGAAGGCACCGCCGCCGTGGCGGGCCATGCCGCCGTACGTGTCGATGATGATCTTGCGGCCGGTCAGACCCGCGTCACCCATCGGGCCGCCGATCTCGAAGCGGCCGGTCGGGTTGACGAGCAGCCGGTAGCCCTCGGTCTCCAGCTTGATGCCCTCGTCGGCGAGCTGCGCCAGGACGTGCTCGACGACCTCGACGCGGATGTCGGGGGTCAGCAGCGACTCCAGGTCGATGTCGGAGGCGTGCTGCGAGGAGACCACGACCGTGTCGAGGCGGACGGCCTTGTCGCCGTCGTACTCGATGGTGACCTGCGTCTTGCCGTCGGGGCGCAGGTAGGGGACGGTGCCGTCCTTGCGGACCTGGGTCAGCCGGCGGGAGAGCCGGTGGGCCAGCTCGATGGGCAGCGGCATCAGGTTGGGCGTCTCGTCGGTGGCGTAGCCGAACATCAGGCCCTGGTCGCCGGCGCCCTGCTTGTCGAGCTCGTCCTCGTCGCCCTCGACGCGCTTCTCGTAGGCGGTGTCGACACCCTGCGCGATGTCCGGGGACTGCGCGCCGATGGACACCGAGACACCGCAGGAGGCGCCGTCGAAGCCCTTGGCCGAGGAGTCGTAGCCGATGTCGAGGATGGCGTCGCGCACGAGTTGGGCGATCGGGGCGTAGGCCGAGGTGGTGACCTCACCGGCGATGTGCACCTGGCCGGTGGTGATCAGGGTCTCCACCGCGACGCGCGAGGTGGGGTCCTGGCTCAGCAGCGCATCGAGAATGGTGTCGCTGATCCGATCGGCGATCTTGTCGGGGTGACCCTCGGTCACGGATTCCGAGGTGAACAGACGACGGGACATGGCTCTCCTGATGGTTGCGGCCCACAGCACGAAGGGCGTCAGAGACTGGGCGAGGTCACCCGTGACACAGCCCAAGATGTACGACCTCGAACGAGGAGCACTCGAAGAGCGGCGGAACCCCAGCGGAGAGGGCCGCCGCGACGGCGGTTCGGCCGTCTCGCCCGTGGTACGTCGGTGCCGTGGCCCCGGATCCGCTGCGGGGCCACGGCTTCAGGCGTCCGCTGCGGTGGCGTCCGCGAGGGCTCGGGCGAGATCGCGGGCCCGTTCCTCCTCGTCCGCGCTCGCGCCGGCGAGCACCACGCGGGGCGGGGGGCCGCCGTCCGCGCCGATCCGCCGGGCGAGGTCGCAGGCGAGGGCACCGGCACCGGAGAAGCCGCCGAGCAGCAGCCGGCCGGTGCCGCGCGCGGCCAGGGCGGGCCGGGCGCGGTCGGCGTCGCCGGTGAGCACCAGCAGTTCCTGGGGGCCCGCATAGGTGTGGGCGAGCAGGTCGTAGCAGGCCGCGGGGGCGCCCGGCGGCGGGACCAGACAGATGGTGCCCGCCTGCTCCTGTCCCGCCGTGCGCAGGGTGAGCAGCGGCTCGTCGCCCCCCTCCCCCGAGACCTCGGCCATCTGCGGTACGGCCCGGCCCTCCAGCAGCTTCACGGCGGCCGCGACGGTGGTGGACTCGCCTGCCCACAAGGGGAGTTCGCGCAGCAGCAGGGCGCTTTGCATCAGCAGTTCGGCTGCCGCCTCGTCGTCGAGGACATCACGGTCGTGGACCCCTGTCAGGACCAGTCCGCCCGCGCTGTCGTGGTGGGCGAGCAGTCCGATGGGCAGGACCGAGCGGGCGGGTACGGTGCCCTGGAACTCGGCCCGGATGCCCTGTGCGGCGAGTTCGCCCTCCAGCCCTTCCACCGGGTGCGGCGGATCCTCGAAGACGATGACGGTGGCGGCGGGGTCGGTGTCCGCGCCGCTCTGGCCCGGGGTCCGGATCCAGTCGGCCGGCACCCATTCGTAGGCGGCCATGTCCAGGGCGTGGTCGCGCAGTTGCCGCATCAGGTTCGGCAGGGTCCCGGCCGGGTCCACCTCGACGGACATCGGCAGCGCGTTGCGCAGCGGTCCCAGCATCCGGGCGACGCCGTCGAGGGGGATGCCACGGCCCGGGGCGGTGACCGCGAAACAGACGGGGGCCGGTCCCGCGGCGCCGGAGGCACGGTGGATGAGCATCGCCCAGACGGCCTGGAGCACGCTGCTCTCGGCGATGCCCCACATGCCGGCCCAGCGCGCGAGACGGATGGTTTCTGCAGAGTCGAGGCGCAGCCGGGAGCGGCCCACCCCGGTCAGACCGGTGGCCCCGCCGGGCCGGGCCGGCCGGGAGGCCGCGTCGGCGGGCGGTACGGAACGCCCCCAGAACCCCCGTACCGGCTCCAGGTCCTGGGCGGCGATCCAGGCGGTGTAGTCCCGCAGGTCGGGCCGGCGTTCGCCGCCGGGCAGGGAGCCGCCCGCGAGATAGGCCCGGTGGAACTCGCGCAGCATGATGTGCGCGCTCCAGGTGTCGAGCAGGGCCCGGTGATAGGTGAGCACGATCCGGGTGGGTGAGCCGGCGCCCTCGAGGGGGCTGCCCTCCGACCCCAGCAGGGTCAGGCGCAGCGGTCCGGGGCAGCGCAGGTCGAAGCCGCGCAGCCGGTCGCGCTCCAGCAGGGCGGACAGCTCGGTGTCTTCGCCGCGCCGGACCCGGACGGTGATCTCCGGAGTGACCCGGCTGTGCACCATGAGCTGCGGTTCGGGGCCGCCGGTGAAGGCGGTGCGCAGCACCGTCTCGCAGTCGAAGACCGACTGCCATGCGGAGGTGAAGCGTTCGACGTCGAGCGGGCCGTGCCAGACCCACACGAGCTGCTCGACGTGCCGGCCGGTGCCGGGCTGTGCGTCACTGGCCTTGTACAGCGCCGACTGCTGAGGGGTGGCCCGGAAGACGGACGGGATGGGGGCGGTGGCCGCGCCGGCCAGTTCCCCGAGCACCTCGCGCAGCAGGTCGGCGAGGGCGGCCACGGAGGTGTCGGTGATGCCTTGGGCCGGGTCGGGCACCCAGTCGAGGCCGAGGCGCAGGCTGCCGCCGACGGTCTGGACGCGCACGTCGAGACGGTGCGTGGGCCGGCTGGGCGCGCTGCCGGGCACGGGCCGGGCGGAGCCGGGCAGCAGCTCGTCCGGGCCGTGCAGGGTCAGACAGGCCGGGGCGGGCGTCAGTTCGCGCAGAGCGTCGCGCAGCAGCGGGTCGGGACTCCACTCCCGGCAGGCCCCGAATCCGGCGCCGCCCGCGGCCTGCCCGGCGCCCGCCGCCAACGGGCCTGCCACAGCGGCCAGTTGCCCGAGAGGGTCCAGGCCGGGGTCGAGGGTGAGATGGACCGGGTGCACATCGGTGAGCCGGCCCACGTGGCGCCGTAGGCCCGGATGGCCCGCCCTGGGGTCGCTGCGCACGTCGAAGCCGACCTCGTCGACGCGCTGCCAGCGGGCCAGGGCAAGGGCGAAGGCGCCGGTCAGCACCTGCCCGGCGGTCAGCGCGAGACGTCGGGCCAGGCCCTTGGTGATCCGCTCGGTCAGGTCCTCGTCCACGGCGATGTCGATGTGCCGTTCCTGTCGCGGCCCGCTGCCCCACCCCGTCGCCGGGGCGGTGTCGGTGGTGTCGCCGGACCGGGGCACCGCGGCGGAGCTGCGCGCGCCGAGCGTGCGGGCCCGTCGGTCGGCGACGAGGGCCCAGTGGCGGACCTCGTCGGGGTCGCCGGCCAGTTCCCGCAGTTCGCCGGCCCAGTCGGTCAGCGGGTCGGGCACGCGCCGCGGGCGTACGGGGACCCGGGCCGTGGCCGTCCCGAGGGCGGCGGTCAGGTCGTCCAGCAGGATCCGCCAGGACGCGGCGTCCACGGCGAGCTGATGGACGATCACGGCGAGCCGGTCGGCGCGCGCTCCTGCCGTACGGCGGTCCCGGGCGAGCAGGGCCCGCAGCTGGACGCCGGTGTCCGCGTCGAGGGTGCGGCCGATCGAGGCGACGTCCGCGGCGAAGCCGGCCTCGTCGGTGAACTCCCCTTCCGTCAACGGGTCCTGGCCGTCCGAGGCCGCCGCCGGCCCGGTCAGCCGGCCGCCCGTCGTGTCGAGGCGGGAGCGCAGTGAGGGGTGGGCGGCCAGGACGCTGCGCAGCGCCGCCCGCACCGTGCCCGCGTCCAGCGAGGCGGCGGGCTCGATGAACACCGCCTCATAGCGGTGCCGTGCGGGACGGGTGAGGACCGCGCACTGGGCGGGCACCAGCGGTCGGTCGACCACGAGCGGCTCGGTGAGGAGATCGGCGATACGGCCCACCACGGACGCCGCGATCGCGCCGTCCCGCTGGATGAAGCGGAGCGTGTGATGGTCGGGGCCGTGCCGCAGCAGCCGGTGCTGCCACCCTGGCCGGCCCGGGTCACCGGAGGCGAGCTCGCCCAGGACGTCTTCCAGTACGGCGGGGTCCAGCGGACCGCGCAGTTCGAGGTCCCACGGGGCCGTGTGCGGAGGGGGCCCGGGGTCGACGACCACGGAGATCGCCGCGTCGGAGGAACGGGAAACAGTCATGCGTGTCCGGGGACGTGCGGTCCGCTGCGACCGGCGCGGTCCCCTCCCTCCTCTCCTCTGTAGGCGCTGGTTGAGCTGCGACGCCCGGCCCCTGCGGGGATCGTGCCGCTGGTCCGATGGGCAAGGTGCCCAGTCCGGCCCTGAAGGCGTGGTGGACGGTACGCGCCCGGTTGCGCCGTACTGGGCCGTGGCGAAGACAGGGGAGCGCCTGAGGACGGGTGGTCGACAGTGCGGACGGCCCGCGCGCGGGCCCGGTGGGGCCCAGGCCAAAAGGGTGGCTGCGGCGCAGGCGACGGGAGGCGGGGCACACGGGGACGTTGCCGCGCTGCCTCACTTCCATGACGCCTCCTGGTCAGCAGATATCCACCACACTCCGACTCTGCACGCTAACGGCAGCACCAGGTCCCCGTCCGATTTCCCAAGCGGGTGTGCAGCGGTGCCCAAGCCCGCCAGGGGCCATCCATGAGCGGCCCGTCCGCCTGCCTCGTCCGCCCCGGACGGTGCCGCCGTCACAGCATGCGGACGGCGGTCTCCGCATGCTGCTTGGCATGGGCAAGCAGTACCCGGCTGTTGCGGCCGATCGCCTCGCGCACATGCCGGCGGGCGTGTTCCAGGTTCGCGTGCTCGCCCAGTTCGGCGGCGATGTTCTCCTCGCGCAGGACGACGGTGTGCTGCGCGATGACGGTCACGCCCCGCTCCTCGGGGACGACGGACCATTCGCCGGTGTGCGCCTGAAGCAGGGCGGGGGTCGTGGTCTGCTTGTGGATGATGCGCTCGGCGTGCGGGAAGCAGATCCGCACCGAGTCGGTGGTGTGGGTGCCGTACTCGGTCAGCGTCTCCATGGTCACGCGCTGCACGCCGGGCTCGTCCTCGGTGAGGTCGACCCGGGTGACGTGCGGCACCATGTCCGGCCAGTCCCCGGCCCGGTACAGGAAGTCGTAGACCAGTTCGGCCGGGCCGTTGACGTGTACCGACTCCTCGAAGGTCAGGACCAGTTCGTCCAGGCGCTCCCAGCGCTCGGCGACCGCCTTCAGGCCGGCGAGCTGGCTGCGGCTGTGCCCGTCGGCGGCCCGCTCGGCCCAGGCCAGGTCGGCGGGCAGGTCGTCGACGACACTGAAGTCGTACAGCAGCTCGAGCTCACTGCTGTGCGGTCCTTCGGGGCGCACGTTCACGATGCCGCCCAGCGCGCTCAACGGAGACGCGGGCAGCTCCTGGCGGAACTCCACCCGGCGGTTCACCGGGTCCAGGTGCCGCCATGAGGTCCATGACTTCAGCTGGCCGTCCATGAAACACCAGGTGCGCAGCCGCTCCCGTTCGCCGTCGAACTCCAGGCGTTCCACATGAACGCTGGGGGAGAAATAGAGCGGCCAGTTCACCGCGTCGGCGAAGAGGGCGTAGACCACACCGGCGGGTGCGGACACATGGACCTTGTGCGTCGTTTTCTCCGCAAGCTCAACAGACATCTGAACACCTCTCCTACATTGCGCCGACGGCTACGCGAACAGAATTCAGACGGTCGGATGAAAACCGCTGAAGAACGAGCGGAAAGCAGATCGAATAACGCTGGTCCCGTCAGCCGTCGACTACCGCGTCGCACAAGGATTCAGGGGCGTGGGGGCACTCGCGTGCCCGCACCGGGTGAGCGAGGGTGCGGATTCATCCGACGGGCACGCTCTCCCGGGCGAGGCGGCCGGTGACGCGGCCGGCCCGGCCCAGGAGTCTGGGCAGTTCACGGCCTCGTCCGAAGAAGTGGTGGCCGGGGACGGTACGCAGCCAGGTGGGCCCTTGGGTCCACTGCCGCCAGCCGTCGGCGATCGTGGGCGGCGCCAGCGGGTTCTCCCGCGACGCGACCACGAGTACGGGGGTGGTGAGCGGCCCCGCGGCCGAGGGCTTGCGGGCCGCCTCCTCCAGGGCCTGGGCGAGTTCCAGGTCGGCGCGGAGCACCGGCAGCATGGCCCGCAGCCAGATCCCTTCGTCGCTCTGCGCCGGCACGGCGCCCTTGCCGCCCAGGACATGCAGCAGTTCGGCGTCCGTCGCCCCACGGGCGTCCGGCAGTTCGGAGGGGGTGTCGGGTGGCGGGCAGGCGCCGACGGCGAGAAGTGCGGGGCCGGGCAGACCGGCCTCGTGCAGGGCGCGCGTCACGGTGAAGGCGACCATGGCACCGAGACCGTGCCCGTAGAGGACGTACGGCTCGGGGTGCGGGTCGGCGAACAAGGGCAGCACATCGGCGAGCAGCGCCTCATGGGTGGTCACCCGCGGTTCGGAGCGCCGCCGTTCGCCGCCCGGCAGGGGGACCGGGAGCACCTCGACCCCGGGGCCGGTGCTGGCGGCCCAGTGATCGAAGACCGAGAGGCCCCCCTCGGAGTGCGCGAAACAGTGCAGTCGCACCGACGGTCCGTCCGACATGGCATCCTCCTCTCCCGCCGCCCCTGGACACACGGGGGCGGGGTTCGAGAATCGCCGGACGACCTCAAAGACCGCTTGAGAGCGGGCGGAGGATTGCTTCCACCGGCTCGGCCGTACGGCCGAAGGGTGTGATCATGGAGAAGACTTCCCGTGCGGTGAGTTCGCGGAGCGGTCCGCCAGACGCGTTGCCGCAACCGCGTACGGTCCAGCGAACTCGGGCCCGCCCGCTGCACTCCCCACACCGCGTCGAGGCCGCGTTCCACCCGGCCACGGCCGATCCGACGGCCCGCCGATCCGACGGCGGGGCCTCTTCCGGCACCACCCGGCACCGCGGGGTCAGGCGCGGTCCCGGGACGGGACAGTGGTGGAAAACGACCTCTGAGTACGACTCGAGCCCCCGCTCCGGCCGGCCTCAGGCGGCGTAGAGATCGAAGGTCGAGCTGCGCCGGATACCGGCGGACACGTCCAGTTGCGGGTCGACGGCCAGCATCGCCTGGTGCAGCCGCTGCACCTGCGGTGAAGGCTCGACGCCCAGCTCCTCGATGAGCCGGATGCGCAGCTTGCGGTAGACGGACAGGGCCGATGCCTGCCGCCCCGACCGGTACAGCGCCACCATGGCCTGCGAGTGCAGACCCTCGTGCTGCGGGTAGCGCGCCGTCAGTTCGGCGAGCTCCGCGATGAGTTCGGAGTGCCTGCCGAGCCGCAGATCGGCGTCGATACGCCGCTCGACGGTGCCGAGTCGGCTCTCCTCCAGGCGCATGACCTCGATGCCGAGAATCGGCCCGACCCGTACGTCGACCAGTGCGGGACCGCGCCACAGTTCCAGCGCCTTGCGGAAACAATTGGCCGAAGTCTCGTCGTCCCCGGACTCGAACGCCGCCCGCCCTTCGGTGACCATGCGTTCGTACTCGTGGACGTCGACGCTCTCGGGCGATATCTGCAGCAGATACCCCCCGTGCCGGGTGGCCAGCACCTCCTTGGCCGCGCCGGGGACATCGGGTCCCATCGCGGTGCCCAGGCGCCGGCGCAGCTGCAGGATGTAGGTCTGCAGGGTGGTGAGCGCGCTCTGCGGTGGTTCGGTCCCCCATATCTCTTCCATGAGCATGGGGACAGGCATCACCCGTCCGGGGTAGAGAGCGAGCAGGGAAAGAATCTGCCGCGGCTTACCGGCCGTCGGGACAATCGACCCCCCGTTGACCTCGGCACTCAACGGACCCAGAACTTGAATCTTCACTGCTTTCCTCCGTACCTCGTCGAGTTCCTCTCGTGGCTGAATTCCGTCACCGTCAGCACACTAGCCGGATTCGCGCCACACCCGACTTTCCTCAACCGGAGCTTGAGGGTGTTTCAACTGAAGGCCACGGTCCGGAAATTGATCCACTCAAGGGCATGTAAACGACGACTGGAAGTAGGCGTGCCCGCATTATCACGGAACGGTCCGCCGGGTTACCTTTTCCATTGAATTCCGTTGCCGAGAACCCGAATTGCGGAACGCACGGCACCGTTTCGACGAAGGGGCCGTTTCGGCCCGATGCCGCCCCTCCCCCGGCATGGGGCCGCAGGCGTTCGGGCGAGGAAGCCGCGTCTCAGCGGCACGGGGACGTCCGCGCGCGGACGAGAGGTGCGACGGACCCGGTGGGCGTCACGGGCGTCAGGAGAACATGCGTCGCGGCATCAGCCGGACAAGGGGGCAGGCCTGGCCCGGCGTTCGGGCCCGCACATGCCGCTTCCCAAGGCGTCGGCGAACCGGACGGACCGGCCGCGCGAAGACCCTGGGAAGAGGGATGGCACTCAACTCGTGGGAACGAGACGCTCCTTGCCGGTCTTGGGCGCCGGCACCGTGGTCTCGGGGTTGGCCGTGAGGATGGACCGCTGCAGGCGCCGCAGCCCTGCCGACGGCTCCAGGCCGAGGTCCCGGACCAGCGTGGCGCGG
Source organism: Streptomyces sp. NBC_00490 (assembly GCF_036013645.1). Classification (NCBI taxonomy): domain Bacteria; kingdom Bacillati; phylum Actinomycetota; class Actinomycetes; order Kitasatosporales; family Streptomycetaceae; genus Streptomyces; species Streptomyces sp. NBC_00490. The sequence goes on from NZ_CP107870.1 coordinate 134,137, forward strand.
AGCCGCTGGTAGACCTCCAGGGCCTCTCCGCGCCGCCCGGAGCGGTACAGCGCGAGCATGAACTGGCCGTGCAGGCTCTCATGAGTGCGGTAACGATTCACCAGAACGGTCAGCTCGGCCAGCAGCTCACGGTGACGTCCCAGTCGCAGATCGGCCTCGATGCGCTGGTCCAGCGCACACAGCCGGCTCTCCTCAAGACGCTTGATCTCCATGTCCAACTGCGCCCCGGCCTGGACGTCCGCGAAGGCGGTCCCCGACCACAGCATCAGCGCTTCCCGCAACTGCCGCGCGGCACCGGGGAAGTCACCCGCGTCCATGGCCCGGTATCCCACGCCCGCAAGGCGCTCGAAGGTGCGCACGTCGCTCTCGCCGTCACCGCTGACCAGCATGTAGCCACTGGGCATCGTCACCAGCACGTCCTTGGCGGTACGCCGCCTGCTCTCCCCCTCCATGCCGTCCTGCTCGTCCTTCTCCACGGCCACGGCGATGAGTTCACGCAGCTGGAGGACGTATGTCTGCAAGGTGGTGCGGGCGCTGCGCGGCGGCGTGGTGCCCCACAGTTCCTCGATCAGTGCGGAGACGGGCACCACCCGGTCGGCGTGCAGCGCCAGCAGTGCCAGCACCTGCCGCGGCTTGGGAGCCGTCGGGGTGATGGAGATTCCGTTCTCCTGTACGGCCAATGCGCCGAGTACCTCGATGTCCACGCGATCTCCCCTGTCTTATGCCCGAGTGCTCCGGTCGGTTCGCGGCCGTCAACAGATGTCGGTCCGGCGCCATGGCAAGACTAAAAACAGCACGAGCGGTCTGTCAATACCAAACCGCATATCCTGTATTTTCTTAGCGGAGACGTAGGGGTAACAGGCCTCTGACCAGCATCTATTCGAGATCTCCAGCGGGAACCAAGGGGGCCTCAAGTCGGCCTCCAGGGAACAACCGCGAGGTGGAGGCAGAAATCGATCTTAAAACAGACCTTGCGGTCTGCTAAGGCTCGAGGTCAGCCCGAGGTGCGCTCCGCCGAGGGGACGACGGCAGTCGGCCGCGAGCCGGAGCTCACCAGCCGGTCCAGGTCCTGCCGGCCGGCGAGCCGCGGCAGGATCACCTCCCAGAAGCGGGTGACGTTCTGCCGCGACAGCCAGGAGGTGTCATCGCCGCCCAGGACCTCGAAGCCGACGGTCGCGGCGACGATGACGCGGGCGCTGTCCGACCAGGACACGCCTTCTGCCAGAGCACCGTTGCGATCGGCCCGGCGGAGGCTGTCCTCGACCCAGTGCCGCCACTGCGTGCGAAGGGAGGGCTCCCCCCGGCGGGTGGTGTCGCCCGCGAGTTCGAAGCCGCCGCGGACGACGGTGTCGTGGGTGAGACTGCGTGTCAGCTCGTGGGTGGCGTCCACCACCGCCTGGAGCGATTCCCCCTGCCAGGCCCGCGCCGCCTCGGTGATCAGGCGGACGGCCTTGGCGGCCTCCGCCTCCACCGCGTCGGCGAGCATGCCCTTGTTGGCGAAGTGGAAGTGCAGCGCGCCGTTGCTGACACCGGCGCGCTTGCTGATGGTGCTCAACGACGCGGTGACAAAGCCCTCCTCGGCGAACACCTCGGCCGCGGCCTGGATCAGTGCCTGCCGGGTGCGGGCCGCTCGCTCCTGTTTGACCATGTGCTGTCTCCTGAGAACAGGGACGTCGAAGGCCGGCACCGCACCGACATCCCAAGTCCCTCGGAACGTACTGCTACTGCGGGGGGTTGCCGTGTTTGCGCGACGGCAGGTCTGCGTGTTTCCTTCGGAGCATGGCCAGGGAGCGGATGAGGACCTCGCGGGTCCGGGCCGGATCGATCACGTCGTCCACCAGGCCGCGCTCGGCGGCGTAGTACGGGTGCATGAGCTCGGCCTTGTACTCCTTGACCATCTTCTGCCGCATGGCCTCGGGGTCCTCAGCCTCGGCGATCTGCCGGCGGAAGATGACGTTGGCGGCGCCCTCGGCGCCCATCACGGCGATCTCGTTCGTCGGCCACGCGTAGGTCAGGTCGGCGCCGATGGACTGGGAGTCCATGACGATGTACGCGCCGCCGTAGGCCTTGCGCAGGACCAGCGAGACCCGCGGCACGGTCGCGTTGCAGTAGGCGTACAGCAGCTTCGCGCCGTGCCGGATGATCCCGCCGTGCTCCTGGTCGACGCCTGGGAGGAACCCGGGGACGTCCAGGAAGGTCATGATCGGGATGTTGAACGCGTCGCACATCTGCACAAAGCGCGCGGCCTTCTCGCTGGCTTCGATGTCCAGTACGCCGGCCAGGGTCTGAGGCTGGTTCGCGACAAACCCTACGGTCTGTCCGTCGAGTCGGGCCAGTGCGCAGATGATGTTCCGCGCCCAGCCCTCGTGGACCTCGAGGTATTCGCCGTCGTCGACGACCTCCTCGATGACCTTGGCCATGTCGTAGGGACGGTTGCCGTCGGCGGGCACCAGGTCGAGGAGCGCGTCCGAGCGCCGGTCGATGTAGTCGCCGCCGCGCACCCTCGGCGGGGCTTCCCGGTTGTTCTGCGGCAGCAACGACAGGAGGTAGCGCACCTCGGCGATGCAGGTCTCCTCGTCGTCGTACGCGAAGTGACACACACCCGACGTCTCGGCGTGCACGTCCGCGCCGCCCAGCCCGTTCTGCGAAATCTCCTCGCCCGTCACGGCCTTGACCACGTCCGGGCCGGTGATGAACATCTGCGAGGTCTCACGGACCATGAAGACGAAGTCGGTCAGGGCGGGGCTGTAGGCCGCACCGCCCGCGCACGGTCCCAGCATCACGCTGATCTGCGGGATGACACCGGACGCCTTCGTGTTGCGCTGGAAGATGCCGCCGTAACCGGCGAGCGCCGACACACCCTCCTGAATACGGGCTCCGGCGCCGTCGTTCAGCGACACCAGCGGAGCTCCCGTAGCGATGGCCATGTCCATGATCTTGTGGATCTTCGTGGCGTGGGCCTCGCCCAGCGCACCGCCGAAGATCCGGAAGTCGTGCGCGTACACGAAGACGGTACGGCCCTCGACGGTGCCCCAGCCGGTGACCACACCGTCCGTGTACGGCTTTTTCACCTCCAGGCCGAAACCGCTTGCCCGATGCCGACGCAGCTGCTCGACCTCCTGGAACGAACCTGGATCCAGCAGCAGTTCGATGCGCTCCCGTGCGGTCAGCTTGCCCTTGGCGTGCTGCGCCTCGGTCGCCTGCTGACTGGGGCCGGCCAGCGCCTGTTCGCGGATGCTGTCCAGTTCCGCCACGCGCCCGCGTATATCGACGGGCCCTGGTTCCGTCGAGGCCCGGCTCGTCATAGCCATGTCAGGTGCCTTCCTGGGACAAGGCCGAGGAGGTCCTGCCCCGGGTCCGTGAAGCCATCATAACAAACCGCACAAGCGGTCTCTAATTGAGCGATGAAGAAAATATGGAGGTCTCTGCCGCCGTCAGCGCCAGCTTTCGGGTGCCGTGTAGGCCGGCGGTTCGCGCCACTGTCGGGCGCCCGCCTCGGGTGGCTCTTCGCTTGAACGCCGTGCGGATGCACGCAAGGCGAACACCACCGCGGCAAGCGCGGCCAGTTCGGCACCGCTGGGGTTGCCGCGCTCCACTCGGAGCAATGCCTGTCCACTCACCATCCGACCGTTTCCCCTCTTCTCGGGCTCTTGGACACCATCGAGCAGGCCCCTCAAGGACCGCTTTGAGGCCGCTTGAGAACCTGTGGCCCAGAGGGCATCTCCGGCGCCGCGCGACGGTGAAATCCTCACCTCGGGCGACGACTCACTCCCTCCCACCGACAGCTGCCGAGCCTGCAAAGACCCACGCCGGAGCGGATATGGAGCGGGAGTCGGATCTGCCTCAAGAGGGTTGGAACAGGATGCTCCATTTATGGCAGGCCAGGAGCCTTTCGTTCCGCTAGAAATTAAACCGGTTGGTATGTATCTTTGTCGGCCCGGGGAGAGCGAACTCCTCGTCATCAGGCCTAGCGGCTCAGGGGGAACTATGTCTGCGATCACGTTCCGCATAGACCGCACCACACCAAGCACGGCTCGCTCCGAGGACCGCCCTGCGGTATCCACCGGAACCAGCAGTGCCGACCGCTACGCGTCGCTCACCACCACGGTGCCCAAGGAACTCGTTCATCGCGCCAGCGTCGCAGAGGTCATGCTCACCGATTGGAAGCGCCTGGCCGACGACCACTTCGCGCTCACCGCGCAATGGCCGCGCCGGCACGGCTTCTTCCTCACCACGGACGACTGCCACGACCCGCTCATCGTCGCCGAAACGATTAGGCAGGCAGGAATCCTCATCGGGCACGCGGAGTACGACGTCCCCCTCGACTACTCCTTCCTCATGTGGGATCTCGCCATCGAGGTCAGGCCCCAGCAGATCTTCGTCGGCACCGCCCCGGCCTCGCTCGACATAGAAGTCACCTGCAAGGACATCAAACGACGTCGCGGCGACCTGTCCGGGTGCCGTTACGAGGTGCTGATCCTGCGCAACGGACAGGTGGCTGCCACGGGCAGTGCCCGCTTCACCTGTGTTTCCCCCACGGTGTACCGGCGACTGCGCACTCCCCGAGCGGAGTCAGGCATCCGGTGCCCGATCCCTCTCACAGCTCCACTGGCACCTCAGAACGTCGGCCGTCTGTCCCCCACGGACGTGGTCCTCTCGCCTCATGGCCTAACGGACCAGTGGCAGCTGAGGGTCGACACCCGGCATCCCGTCCTCTTCGACCACCCCGTCGACCATGCTCCTGGCATGCTGCTGCTCGAAGCCGCACGCCAGGCCACGACCGCACACCTGGGGCGCGCCTGCCTTCCCCTCAGTGTCACCGGGGAGTTCATTCGGTACAGCGAGCTGGACGCAGCCTGCACAATCAGCGCCCGCTCGGTGCCCGATCCCGACCGCCCGCACGAAGAACGCGTCCTCATCACCGGCGAGCAGGAAGACGAGCTCATCTTCCGGGCCATCGTGACGGTGGCATCATCCACCGTCTGATCCGGCCCCGGGCGCTGCGCACCGCTTCGGAGCCGAAGCGGTGCGATGCCGCCGGCTACAGGAACGAACCGCCGGACGCATCAACGCACTGTCCCGTGCCCCAGCGGTAGTCGTCCGCGGCAAGGAATGCCACGACATCGGCGATGTCGCCGCGGTCGCCCATCCGACCGAACACCGAGAACGCCGCGTGACCCAAGTTCCTTGGCGAGCGCCTGGGGCAAGGCCTCAAGTGCGGCCGGCCATCAGCTGGTCGAAATCCTGCGGTCGCACCTCGGCGACCCGTCCCGGAACGTTGAAGCCCGCGCAGTTCACCAGAAGGTTCAGCCTCAGGGGCTAGCCCTGTTCCTTCAGACCGCAGTCCAGCCGGTCATAGCAGGTCTCGACGCCACAGGGCTCCCCCAGCTGGGCACTCACCGCGAAGGCGCGGCCGCCGTCCGGGGCGAGACTCCGCGCGATGCCCGACCGATCCCTCGCCCACGGACGCATACGCGCGTTCGACAAATACCAGGCCGCAGTCTCGCCCGCCCCTTGGCGAAGGCAAACCACTAAGTAGCTATAAAAAACCGCTCCTCCGGTTTATTATGGATCCAGTGCCTGCTCCAATCTTTCAGCAGCATGGCCGCGACCGTTCGGTGCGGCCCGATCCGGAGGCAGTCTCATGGCTCCTGTAGCCCTACGGCATCTGCGTCTCATTGCGGTCAACATCGACGGAGTGCTACTGAACGACACATTCAGCCCCGTGATCCACCGCTTCGTCGTCAAGAACGGCGGCGTCTACACAGCCGAACTGGAGCGTGCCGTGTTCTCGCAGCCCCGACTCAGAGCCGCCGCCGCCATCGGCGTCGCGGGCTCCCCCCAGGAGGTGGCAGAGGCGTACTTCCGCGAGCGGGAGCTGTATCTGCAGGAACATCCGATACACCCACTCGACGGTGCCAAGCGGCTACTGGGGCGGCTCCACCGTCTTGGAGTGCCGCTGATCTGTTACGGAGGATTGGAACGACCGCATTTCGACCGCCATCTGGCCAGGTACGCCCACTACTTCGATCAGCCTCAGTACGTGTGCACCAACGATTTTCGTCCCGGGGTCCGCGAGATCGCCACGGACATGTTCGGTCTCCGCTGCGACCAGGTGCTGTTCATCGACGACGTGGCACGCGTCGCTGAGACGGCACAGACTCTGGGGGCGGCTTTCATCGGGCACCCGAGCTCTTACGAGCACAGCTTCCAGGAGCAGTTGATGCGTAAGGCCGGCGTACGACACCTGGTTCGGTCACTCGACGAGATAGACGAGTCCCTGCTGTCCACCCTTGATTCCGAAGCTGCCGACGGCCTCGTGTGGCGGGACAGTCGAGTGAGGGTGCCTGCCTGAGGGCTCCTACGGGGAGAAAATCCGACTCCAATGGCTGTTTTCAGCCGTCTGCGCACAACCGTTGCGAGTACTGGATTCGGCTACGCTAAGTGAAATGTTGGCGCTTCAAGCACCCGCACAAGGCCCTGACCAGCAACATCTCCGCCTTGGGCCTCCCATATGACCAGTTTTGACGCGTGGAGGGAATGCGAAAGTTCGCCTTGCTCAGTACTGGGCGAGGCGAACTGGCCGTAAGCTACCTACTAAGCGGTTTCTTTCGAAGCTCGCTGCGGGGGTAAGAGGACGGCTAGCTGAAGGAGAGGTCTAGTGGTACAGCAAGAACGTGCGATCCAGACTCGTCGTGTGATCCTGGAAGCAGCTGCGCAGGTGTTCGCAGACCATGGGTATGTCGCTGCGACGATCGCCGACATCCTCAAGACCGCGGGGGTAACCAAGGGCGCACTGTACTTCCACTTCGACTCGAAGGAACTCCTGGCCAAGGGGGTTCTGGAACTCCAGACGGAACTACCTCTTCCGCCCCAGGAGATCAAGCTGCAGGAAGTGGCGGACATCGCCATGACTGTCGCCCACCGCCTGCCCATGGACGCTGTCCTGCGGGCGGGGGCTCGGCTCTCCTCGGATCCCACCGGGCGACAACACTACGGCACCGCCTGGACATCGTGGATCGAAGTGCTGACCGACCTCTTGGCCAAGGCCCAGCAGTGCGGCGAGGTTCTGCCCCATGTGGAACCGCGCGAAATCGCAGAGCTGATCGTCAGCACATTCCACGGGGTGCAGCTCTACTCACAGCTGGAAAACAACCTGACGGACGTGGAGTACCGGGTCTCGGTCCTGCTGAACCACCTCATGCCCTCCATCGCAGCCCCTGCAGTGCTGCTGCGCCTGGACGTGACCCCGGACCGCGGAGCCCGGGTGTTCAACGAGGCAAACCACATGCAAGCCACAGAGGTGGCCTAGCCACTCGTCCTCCCGACACCCCCGTCGTACAGGCACAGCCCACGGCCGTGGCGCCAAGAGCGCCACGGCAACCTTGCTTGCGGCGGTGCTGTGGGGCCCTGTCGGCAGTTGTCACGCAGGGCCTTCGACTGCTCCAGGAAACACCCCACAGCGTGAAGCGGCAGGCCGCAGAGGCCAACTGCCAACTCGTGGTCCGCAATTAGGCCCCTGAAACCCTTCGGACGCCCTACAGCGGCAGCGTGATCCCCAGCTCCCGCATCGCCGAAGACGGCGGCCCGCCCTCTGACCGCTCGGTCTTGCACCCCTTGCTGCCGGGCGCCAGCGTGCGCGGGTCCACCGCCTCGGCAGGCGCGCCGGTCGCGTAGAGACCTTCGGGGTCGGTGTCCCGGTCGTGCGGAAGCAGCCAGAACACCCGGCGCCGGAAAGTACCCGAGGAACGGGACGGCTTGGCCCCGGGACCCAGCAGTGCGTAGCCGACCATGCGGCCGTCGCGGTGGTAGGGGGGCTTGCCACGGCGCGTCGTCAGCCGGTCCAGGCTCTGACGCACGTAGTCGAGCGTGTCGATGTCCTCGAGCCAGACGAAGTCGTCCTCATGAACGAGCTCGTCCTCAGCAATGAGGGCGCTCATGCTGTCTCCTCGTCGGCGACCACTCCGATGCCCGGGTAGTACTTGCGCTGGTTGGACAGGATCATCTCCTTGGGCGACGCCAGTCCCACCACTTCTCGCACTCGTGCCGCGAAGGCCCGGGACGAGATCGCTGGGGCACCCTCATTCTGACACCAGGTCTTATAAACCGCGTAGAGCTGTGCCTGTTCCGCCCTCAGCGCCGGTGCGACCCGGCAGGACTCGGAGAGGAATCGCCCGGTATGGTCCTCGGTCTCCGCGTACGCCGTGGTGGCGATCCGCACCCGTTCGGGCCCGGTGAGGTTCTTCTCGCCGCTCAGGTAGCGACGGGCCCCCAGGATCAGCCAGTTGAGGATTCCGGGACCCTCCTCGGTGACGAGGATGTCGGCCAGGTTGTCGATCTTCCGGTCGTCGGGCACGACCCGCTCGAACGGGATCAGCCGCATCCGCCGCCAGAACGCGAAGCCACCGGTGCCCACTTCGGGCCGGTGATTGCCCAGCAGCCAGAGTTTGTGGGTGGGTTCGAAGCTGAAGAAGTCCTGCCTCATGCGGCGCGCCTTGATCCGGTCGCCGCCCGTCAGCAGCTTCACCCGGGCCTCGTCGAACCGGTCCCCCGGCTTGACCTCGCTGCACACGATGACCCGGCGGCCGTGCAGCTCCGCCAGGTCGGTGGGGTGCCCCTCGTAGGGCCGGGCCATCAGGAAGCCGGGCGGGGCCGCGTCGGCGTAGTCCCCCACCAGCTTCATCAGGACGTCCAGCAGCACCGACTTGCCGTTCTTGCCGGACCCGAACAGGAACGGCATGACCTGCCCGCCGACGTCCCCGGTGATGGAGTACCCCAGCAGCAGATGCAGGAAGTCGATCATCTCCGCGCCCTCGGTCCCGTCGCCGAAGGTGTCGACGAGGAACCGGTCCCAGCGCGGGGTGGGCATCGGCTGGGGGGCCGCGGTGGTGGAGCGGGAGTGGAAGTCCTTGTCGGGGTCGGGCGTACGGATCAGTCCGGTGCGCAGGTCGACGATGCCGGCTGGGGTGCACAGCGCGTACGGGTCGGCGTCCAGCCGGGCCGCGTTGAGCACCATGCCGGGCGCGGACCGGGCCTGCGCGAGCATGGCGTTCATGCCGCTGGTGCTGAGCGCACGACGGCGGTGCTGCTGCAGCGCGGTGGAGGTGAACACGCCTCGCGGGTCGTTGCTCGCCAGGGACTCCGCGAGGTCTCCCGCGGCCCACATGACGGTGTCGTCCTCGTCGATCTGCCACCGGGTGCTGTCCCAGCGGAACCAGCCGAGGCCGGGCACATGCCGGTAGTCGTTGGAGTAGAGCTTGACGAACAGTTTGGCGTTGCCCCGGTCGCTGAGGGTGTCGGGCAGCAGTCCGTCGGCCGTGGCCTCTCCCTGCGCGGGGGCGTCCTCGGAGCGGCGGGCATGCGGTACGGGCTGGGCGAGGATCTGCGCGGCGACGGCCTGGGCGTCGAAGAGTGTGTCGTCCTGGCGGGACGTCATGCGCGTCCTCCTGGGGACAGCGGGCGCGTACGGCCGGCGTTCAGACCGCTACGGATGATGGCCGTGTAACGGCGCTCCTGCCCCGGCCTGGCATGCTCGGCGGCCTCGCTGAGGACCCGCTCTGCCTCCGTCGCCTCCAGCTGTCCCCCGGCCACGAGCCCTCCTGCGGTATATGCGGCACGGTTCAACTTCTCGGAGAACGCGGCGCCTTCGGCTACGGCGGCACAGGCGGCCACCTCTTCGAGTAGTGCGCCCAGCACCCGGCTCACCGCTCCGCGGCCGCCGCCCGCGGCCAGGACGGCCTGCCGGGCCCGCGGTGGGACCGGCCTCGGCGCGGGCACGTACGCGGGCGGCAGGTGTCCGGTGCGCTCCAGCTCGCGGGCCAGCCAGTCGGGCAGTGGTGCGGGCTCCCGTACCTCTCCCACCACTTCGTACACACCGGCTTCGGTCACGGTGCCGGGGGCGACGATGTACCCGCCGTGCGCCCGTACGTCGACCTGCCAGGCGAGCGCGCGGCCACCGGATCCCGTGGAGCACTGCCAGCGACGCCCGCCATGCGCCCGGTACCAGACGTGCAGCCCGCCCGAGGGGGTGCGCACGCGAAGGGTCGTCTCGTCGTCGGCGGGGCTGTCGAAGCCGCGCAGGGCGGCCAGCAGACCGATCGTGTGGAAGCCGTTGGCGAGCCCGGTCAGGTCGATCCCCTCGGAGATGGTGATGCCGGGTAACAGCCGGTCCCGTCCGGGGAGTTCGCGCTCATGAGCATCGATGTCGACGACCAGCAGGTTGGCGGGTCCACAGGCGATCCCGACACCGAAGCCCGGGTGGGCGCCCCACCACTGCTCGATGCGGGCGAAGTCGAGGGTGGCGGCGTGAAAGCCATGACACCAGCGACCGGCCGCCGGACAGCCGCAGCCCTTGTGATGGTGCCCGGGCAGCCGGCAGGTCTCGCAGTTGCCCGCAGGCGTCTTGCGTCCCGGTGCCAGCGGATGGACGGGCCAGCCTCGGCTGGCACACCACCGGGCCGTCGCCAACGGGCCTGCCACCGGAGCGGACGACCGTGAGTAGCTACGTGAGTTGTGCAGCTCAGAGGCCATTCGCACCCCCCACCAGCGACCGAAGCGACTGAGCGACCGGCACAGCATAGCTAAGGAGGTGGGGCCCGAACGTCCCTTGGGAAAACAGATATTCGAGCCAGTTCAGTGGCCAGCGACTCACGTGGTTTCGGTAGCTGCTCAGCCGTCCGAGCGAAGCCGCAGGTCAGAGAAGTAAGAGTGATCAAACAGCGACTGAAGCGACTCAAGCTCGCTATATATGACGCCAACGCGCACGCACACGCACACACACGAATGTCTCCATATACCCAGACCTTCGGTCGCTTCAGTCGCTGTTCAACCGGGGAGAAGCCTCTGACCTGGCCTTTTCCAGCAGCGACCGAAAGCTACCGAAGGGGCACTCGGTAGCTTCTCTTCAGTCGCTCCCCCGTAGGCCCTATTCGGCCACAGCGACTCAAGCCCCCTCCCCTCCCCCACCCAAGTCCCAGAGCGACTCAAGCGACTGTGAAGCGAGAACGCCCTCCCGGCCGGGAAGCGGCTACCAGGCTCCACACGGCTGAGTCGCTTGGGTCGCTATTACGACGTAATAGCCGCGCCCCCGCTCCCCTCCTCTCCCCTCCCCTCCCCTCCCCCACCCCCGGGGTTGAGGAACTTCGCCCCTGGCCTGCCCCATACTGATCTCCCGTAATGACATCGCGCCCCACCCCTGTCCGGGCAGCGGGCCATGAGAACCGGAGCCGAGGGAGGAGACGGGATGCCGGATCGCACCCATGAGTTCGGCAAGTACGGTGCCCGAGGCGTCAAGGGGTACGAAGCAGTCGCCCACCGGCTGGATGCCCTCGCCGGCTACATCGCCACCCCGGTCACCGCCCGGCGTGGTCTGCTGGCCCGCCTGCACTACCTGACCCGCAGCGAGCACGCCCTGGCGGCCGCACGCTCCGCAGGCCTGACGGTCACCGACCGCACCCTCAAGGCGTGGCTGGACGGCAGACGCAGTCCGTCGAAGAAGAACCTCGAACGCATCGAGACGGCGTACCGAACCGTCCGCCGTCACAACGTGGCCCGCTATCTCCTGGCCCGCCTCAACCGCGAAGGCCGCGGCACCCGCGTCGAGATCCACCCGCTCAACCAGTCCCAGGTCTCCCGCCCGCGTCAGCGCGTCGTGGAGTTCCGCACCCTCAACATCCGGCACTGGGACCGCATCGTCGAAGCCTGGGCCAACGACAACATCCAGGCCCTCGACGACGCCTGGATCGACCAGATCGTCGACCTCGGCTCCCAGTGGGGCCAGTACGAGTACGTCACCAACGTGGGCTTCGCAGCCTGAGCTATTACGTCGTAATAGCTCGGCCCCCTATTACGACGTAATAGGGGGCCGACTCATCAGACAGCTCAGACAGCCTGGCCGTCACTCTCCACCAGATCGGCTCGCTGCTCTTGATGCTCGTTGAGGATCCGCAGCATCTTGTCGAACTCGGTGTCGCTCATCTTCCGGATGAGGTGCATCGCGAGGAAGGCACCATCGTCGTAGGGAAGCTTCGGCGGCATCCGCAGATCGGCCTCAGCAGTCTCAGCAGTCTCAGCGGCCTCGACTGGTGAGACTTCCTGAGCCGCCTTGCTCGCCGAGGACGAGGCGTTGCCGCGAGGCTCAGGGACCGTCTCCGCACGCTGCACCGGTGCTTCGACAGCCAGCGCCTTCTCCTGGCGGGCACCATCCTCTATTACGCCGTAATAGCCCTCGACCCCATCCTCCGGCTTCTGCGCCCGGCGCTCCTGCTTCAGGACCTCCTTGCGGACCCGCTCGGCCTTCAGCTCCTCCAGTACCTCTTCCTGCTGCTCGGCCGGCTTGTTGCCGACGGCCCGCAGCAGATCGATGGGCTCCTGACCGACCCGCTGCTGGAGTTCGGGCGTCAGGTTGAGCAGAGCGAGCCTCTGCGACACCCATCCCTGCGAACGGTGCAGCCGCTTCGCCAGGGCCGTCTGGCTCCCGTGGATCACAAGCAGCCGTTGCAGCGCGCGGGCCTCGTCGAGCTCCTCGAGGTCCTGCCGGTGGATGTTGGCGACCAGCGCCGACTCCAGGAGCTCTTCGGAGGTGGCGCCCTGCTCGTCACTGACCATCACCTTGACGGAGCCCAGACCCGCCTCACGGGCGGCCGCGAGGCGGCTGCTGCCGTCGATGACGACATAGGTCGTCTCCGGCTCCAGAGCGGCCTCGTGCGCAGGGTTGGCCTTCACATAGGCGTCGCGGTTCATGACCGTGATCGCCTGCTTCTGTCCGTGCGTCTTCAGGCTCCCTGCCAGATCGGTCAGGTCGCCGAGGCTGGAGCGCGGGTTGTCCGGGTTGAGGCTCACACGGTCGGTGGGCAGTTCCGAGGGCGGGGCGACCCCTTCGGTCGGCACCCCGGTCGCCGCGGCCACGGCCTGCCGGCGCGCGCTGATGCCTCGGGTGGCCCCGCCGAAGCGGCCGGCGCCCAGCTGATCGGCCTTGCTCATGAGATCTCCCGCGCGAGGGCCCGCATACCGACCGCCTGCTGGGACTTGGGGGCGTAGGACAGCAGCGGCTGCTTCACCCGCACAGCCTCCTTCTGCTCCTTGAGGTCCCCGATGAGTCCGACGACCTTCGGATCCTTTATGTCGACCCACCCTTGGAGGGAGGAGGTGGCGATGTATCCGCGTCGGGAGTCGTAGAGGTTGACGACGATCCCGAGGTAGTCGATGTCGATCTGCAGGTCGCCGCGCAGGTCGTCGATCTGAGTGGTGAGCAGCTCGTAGGCGTCGGCGGAACTGTCCTCGGCCTGGACGACGATGAGCGCGCCTGACTGGCCGGGCTTCTCGCCGTCGCGTCGCCTGCCGTAGTAGGCCGCGGCGTCCATGCTGAGCCCGAGGCTGGGCGGGCAGTCGACGAGGATGACGTCGTAGTGCGCCTCCAGGGGGGCCAGGGCCCGCTCCAGGGCGGCTTCCCGGGCCCGGACGGCTGACAGGCGTACGTCGAGGAGGAAGGCGTCGTTGCACGCGGGCAGCAGGTGCAGGCGGCCGGCGAAGTGTTCGTCGTCGACGGAGATGATGAGGTCGCGCAGGTCTCCCTTGGGGTCGCCCGCCATGTGGTTGGTGAGGCTGTCGCCGTTCATCGGCAGGGGAGTGCCACCCAGTTGGTTGGTGAGGTGGCACTGTGGGTCGAAGTCGACGAGCAGGACCCGCAGTCCGAGCCCGGGCAGGTCCTCGGTGTCGAGCGGGCTGTCGAGCGCGTCGCTGGCGGCCGCGAGCTGCTTGGCGATACGGACGGGGTAGAGGCGGCTGGGATTCTCCGCGAGCGCCTCACCGGTGCCGGCGGTGATGGCCGTCTTGCCGACGCCGCCCTTCTGGTTGCAGACGACGATCCGGCGGGTGATGGCCGGCCTCTCGACGTCCGGTGCGGGATGCGTGTCCAGCCACAACTGCACGGACTGGGCCAGACCCTGGATGAGAGAGACTCGACGGTCGCTCGCGATCCGCTTGAACTCGTCCCACTGTCCTTCCGGCAGGAAGGTGGAGAACGAGTCGGCGCCGGAGGTGTCGACCCCGGCTGTCGCCGATGCGAGGTTGCACCAGTCCTGGATGCCCTGCTCTACGGCGGCCTGGATCTCGATGCCCTTCTGGGCCGCTCTGACCTTGAGGTCCTGCCGGAGCCATCCCGGCAGCTTGGAGACGACCTTTTCACGGTCGTTCGGGGAGGCTGGAGAAGTCATGGGGTCACCTTACTAACGCAGGTGATCAAAAACGCGAACGACGCGTTAGCTAGGCCAGGTTTTATTACGACGTAATAGAGCGAGGGACCGAGCAGAGGGACGGAGAGGGCCTGAGGGACTGTTCGGTCCCTGGGCTTCAGTCCCTGGTATCTGTGCAGGTCAGAGCGTTTTGGGGGGTCAGATCAGGGACCGTAGGGACTCAACTTCCTAATTATGAGCTGGAGTAGAGCTTTTTTCGTACGCGCGTGCGCATCTGTCTCTACATGTGCTAGTTCAGCTCATAATTAGAGAGTTGAGTCCCTACAGTCCCTGTTGAAGAGGGGGAAAACGCGCTGACCTGCGGTTTTGTGCAGGGACTGAAGGAAGGGACGGTCCCTCCAGGGACTCTAGGTTCAGTCCCTGGAGGCTCTCTCGAGGGTTCAGTCCCTCCAGCCACTCTCAAGTGACCCAAAACGGCACCGACCGATGGGGGAGTGGCACCCCGCCGGAGGCCGAAGGGACTCAAGGGACCGAAGGAACTGATAGAACGCCACGCGGTGGGAGTTGCCTCACTCCCAGTTGACATGCCTCTACACTCTTCCCGAAACACAGTCCCTTCGGTCCCTGATAGAACATCACCCACACCCGTGGCCTGGTGTTTTCTCAGGGACTGAGCCATAGAACCGAACCACGAGACCCGACAAGGACGATCAGCGTGCCGCGCCCCGGTGACATCCGCCTGCCTGCCGCCCCGGCCAGGTCCGCGACACCGCATGCCGTCGCCCGCTGGTGCGCCGCTCAGGGCTGGCCGGTCCATCCGCTGGCTCCCGGCCGCAAGACCCCGGCCGCCAACTGCCCCGAGTGCAGGGACCGAAGCCACGACCCGAAGACATGCCCCTGCCTGCCCGCAGGACGCCCCTGCCACGGCTTCCACGCCGCCACCACCAACACGCGGTACATCGACGCCTGGTGGGGGAGCAGCCCCTCCGCAGGCGTAGGCGTCGCCTGCGGTCCGGCCGAGCTCGTCGTCCTCGACGTGGACGCCCACAGCGCCCAGGTCCCCGACCGTGGCCGCCTCCTGCCGGGCATCCCCATCCCCGATGCCGTGAACCTCACCGGCCTCGCCTCGGGCTTCGACACCCTTGCCCTTCTCGCGGCCTTCCGGGGCCAGCCCGACCCGACCCACGACGAGACGACCCTGCGCGTGCGCACCCCCTCAGGGGGCCTGCACATCTGGTACCGCAACCCGCACCCGGCAACCCGGCTGCGCTGCTCGACCGGCTCCAGCCCCAAGGTCGCGCTGGCCTGGCAGGTCGATGTGAGGGCCGAGGGCGGGTACATCATCGCCCCCACCACCCGCACCGCCCAGGGCACTTACGCGCCCGAGGGCACCGCACGCCTGCCCGCACCACTGCCCGGCTGGCTGCACGCCGAACTCGTCCGCACCGGTCACGTCATCGCCCCACCGGTCCCCAGGCAGCCTGTCGTACGGACCCGTCGTACCCGCAGACCCGCCGCGGCCCACCGTGTCCTCACACCGCTTGTCGACGAGATCGCCCAGTGCGCGACCGCGTCCGAAGGAACCGGGTTCACGGAGAAGCTCAACCGAGCCGCCTACACCGCAGGAGGCCTCGTGGCAGCCGGCCACCTGGAGGAGACCGCAGTCCGCGACCAACTCCGCGCCACGGCCGCCGAGGCCAGGCCCTGGCAGACCGCCCGCAACGAAAAGATCATCGACGACGGCCTTGCCGCTGGGGCCGCCCACCCGTTCCGTCTCGAAGGACGTTCATGAGCAGCGCCGAGAGCATGCCGCGGTTCGACGCACAGGCCGCGGCTCAGCAGATGCTCGACCTCCAGGCGGCCGAGCAGCCACCCGCACTGCTCCCCGCGCAGGCCTCCGGAGTCCCCGGCAGCCTGCCCTTCGCATCCCTGCAGTCCGGCATGCTGCCCCCGCACCTCAGCGACCGCGGCAACGCCCGCCTCTTCGTCCAGCTCTACCGCGACCAGTTCCGCCACGTTGAAGGCCTCGGCTGGTTCTCCTGGGACGGCTACCGCTGGAAGCGCACCGGCGGTGAGAAGGCCGCCCTGTGGGCAGCGGGGGAGATGGCCGAGGACATGCCCGAAACCGACCCCCGCGGGGTCTTCAGCAACCGGGAACTGTCCTCGCACAAGAGGAAGACGCTCTC
This sequence comes from Streptomyces sp. NBC_00490, assembly GCF_036013645.1. Classification (NCBI taxonomy): domain Bacteria; kingdom Bacillati; phylum Actinomycetota; class Actinomycetes; order Kitasatosporales; family Streptomycetaceae; genus Streptomyces; species Streptomyces sp. NBC_00490. The sequence continues at coordinate 150,515 of NZ_CP107870.1, forward strand.
CACCACGGGCATGAAGGCCCTGCTCACCCAGGCCAAGGCGTCCCCGGACCTCTCCGTCGACCCCGACACTCTCGACGGCGACCCCTACGCCCTGTGCACCCCCGGCGGAGTCGTCGATCTGCACACCGGCCACCTCCGCAAAGCGGACCCCACCCTGGACTTCCACTCCCGCGCCACCAGCGTCGCCCCCCAGCCGATGGAGACCCCGCGCTGGCACCGCTTCCTCGCCGACACCTTCGGCGACGACGCGGAGGGCCAGGAGATGATCAACTTCTTCCACCTGCTGCTCGGCTACTCCATCACCGGCGATGTCGGCGCCCAGGTGCTGCCGTTCCTCCACGGAGAGGGCAAGAACGGCAAGAGCGTCCTGCTCGACACGATGATCCAGATCCTCGGCGACTACGCCGACGCGGCCCCGCCCGGCTTCCTCATGGACCGCGGTGCGTTCTCCGAGCACTCCACCGAGCTCACCGAACTGCACGGCCGCCGCCTGATCGTGTGCAGCGAGCTCAAGCCCAACGACAAGTTCGACGAGGCCAGAGTCCGCCTCCTGACCGGCGGCGACAAGATCAAAGCCCGCCGCATGCGGCAGGACTACTTCTCCTTCACCCCCACCCACCACCTCTGGCTGCTGGGCAACCACCGCCCCGAGGTCTCCACCGGCGGCTACGCCTTCTGGCGCCGCATCCGGCTGCTGCCCTTCACCCGCACCGTTCCCGCCGCCCGCCGGATCGACAACCTCGCCTTCGAACTCGTACGGGACGAGGGCCCCGGCATCCTTCACTGGCTCATCGAAGGCGCCCGGCGCTACCTCATCACCAGGGACCCCCTGGAGGGCCCCGACCGGGTGCGGATCGCCACCACCGCCTACGCCAACACCGAAGACCACATCGGCCGCTTCCTCAACGAATGCTGCACCCGTGCCGTCGACAACGGCAGCGAACTGCGCGTCGAGCAGGGCCTGTTGTTCGCGGAGTACAGCTCCTGGTGCAATGCAGGCGAAGGCATCCGCCCCGCCTCGCCCCGCGCCTTCGCCACCCGAGTCCGGCAGGAAGTCGGCCTCGCCTCACCCACCGACATGATCAAGTCCAACGGCCGCAAGTACTACCCGGGCATCGCCCTCCTGGGGACCGAATGACGCACCGCACACCACCCCCGACAACCCCCCACGCTCTATATCTCGCCCAGCGGCCGAACTACGATGTCCCTCTGGCCCCGCTAGCGGCGGCCTCCAGAACACGCACGAACCAGTCCGGCCCCCGCATTGCGCACAGGCCGGCGAAGGAAGGGCTGCGGCCATGAGCTCGCTGTTGACCGAGAGCGACCTCACCCACGAGGCGGACGTGGTGTGGCTGGAGGACCCAGACAACCTCGACTACGTCCGCCAGGCCCTGGACAAGACCAAGCGCCGCAACAACAAGCCTCCCTACGCCCGGGACGGCCGGATGGTCGGCTACGCCCTCCTCGATGACGAGGCCGAACCCGACCCCGACAGCGGGCTCTACAAGCGGCGGGTCTTCTTCCTCCTCCCGCACGACCGGGACACCCTGCCCGACGGCCTCTACCGCGAGGGAGCCCCCGGCGAGGCCGTGGACCCCCGCACGATCGAACCCAGGAAGCCCGGCGCGAAGACCCCTCGCTCGCAACGGGGACCGGCCGCCATAGCGTCCGTGACGCCGTAATCAGCGGTCGCAAATCACCCAAAAGGTATTCAAACATACTGAACTCCCCACCCTGGCAAGCTATTACGTCGTAATAGCCGAGGGCTCGGAGCGCAGCGCCGGGCGAACTCTCCCCGCCCGAACGCCTATTACGACGTAATAGCCGGGGGCGAACCTCCCGCCGGAACCCGCCTCCTCCGCCGTGCTCTCGAGAGGACGTACAGAGCGGGTCCTGGGCAGATTGAAGTTTCGGGGGCACCCCGGTTCGCGGGTGTTAGATGAACTTCGTACCCGACTTCCCTCACGCCGAAAGGTGGGCACGCGATGACCGCAAAGGCTGCTGTTGACATGGTCACCTCGACGTCGGTCGTAGCGGACGGAGGCAGCACCGTGCTCTCTTTCACGGATGAGAAGTGGCAGTAGGGACCGCCTGACTCCGAAACGCCGAGGCCACAGCCCGCCGTTGGAGGAGTCGGCCCACGACACGACCGACGCCGTACGGGACATCCCGTACGGCGTCCTGCGTTGGCTGCTCACCGCGGCGACGGGGGAGCGGTACCCCACCCGCGCCTACCGCAGACTCGGCAGCTCCCGGCGCGGCGAACTCCCCTGGGACCTGCGGGGCGACCTCACCCCGGCACCGGCACCGGCACCCGCCTGAACCCTGGGCTCACGCCTTCCCCGCCAGACGCCGGGCCGGACCTCTGTCCAGGCCGGGTGGACCGCCCCGTCCCGCAGGCGGCCCAGCCAGCGGCGTGCGTAGGTCTCCAGGCGGCGGTCGCCCAGGGTGCCGGCGAGGGCGAGACACTCTCGGAAGTGACTCTCGGCCGCGGAAGGGCCCTCGTCGGCCAGCGTGTGCAGACCGAGCACCCGGTGGGCCTCGAAGCAGCCGCGGGTGTCGGCGGGCGTCCGGAGCAGGGTCGGCGTGACGAGACCGGCCGCGACGGTGCCGGCTCCTTCGCCCAGGTGCACATCGGCGAGCCCGGCCAGGGCACGGCTGCGTTCGGTGCTGACGGCGTCCGGGCTGGCCAGTACCTGCTCGTACAGTTCGCGTGCCTCGTCGGGCCGTTGGCGCTGCCAGGCCAGGTCGCCCAGTGAGCGCAGCAGACGCGCCCGAGCCGCCTCGTCCGTCAGCTGTCCGGCGGCGTCCAGGGCCAGGGTATGGGTGTGTCCCCAGACGTCCCAGGCGGCCAGTGCCTCCAGGAAGGCGGTCATGGCGTCGGCCAGCCGCACGGTCTGCGCCCACAGGCCCGCGTCGTGGACCCGGTCGAGCAGAGCGACCAGATCCTGCCGCCGCCGTGCGAACCAGTCCAGAGGATGCAGACCCTCCACGCGGGCCGTGTGCTGCGCGGTCTCGACCTGGTCGGCCGCCGCTTCGCTGAGCCGGGTGAGGGCGGCCCGCACCAGGGCCGGCTGTTCCTCGCCGAAGGCCTCGCCGGCCACCAGCCGTTGCAGTTCGGGGAAACGGTGAGCGCTGCCGTCGGGGGAGGAGACCACCAGGCCTGCTGTGACCAGCGATTGCACGGAGAGCCGGGCGGTCTTCTCGGGTACGCCCAGAGCGACAGCCGCTGCGGTGGTGGTGAACGGTCCCGAGGGCAGAAGGCTCAGCAACCGGGCCGCCTGGCGTGCTTCCTCGGGTGCCGCTGCGTACGCGGCGTACAGCGACCGTCCGTACTCCTCGTCGAGCGCGCGCAGCGCGGCCGGGCGGCTCTCGGCGGCCGTCAGCCGGGTCGCGATGTCGGCGGGGGAGTGGTGCGGGTGGAATGTCAGATGCTGGGCCACGACGCGCAGTGCCCCCGGGAACCGACCGCACTGATCGGCCAGCCGGTCCCAGACGTCCCTCGTGTCGCTCTCTCCCGGCGCGGTCCCCGGCTCGTCCGTGGCGTCGCCGTGCCCCTCGTCGGCGTATCCGTCGTATTCGTTGTGCCCGGCGTTCCCGAGCCGGTCGCCGGAGCTGTTCTCGGAGAGTGTGTCGAGGCCGGGGTACGGGGCGGTTCGGCGGCTGTACGACGTCAGCAGCAGCTCGCGGGCATCAGCCGGCGACAGCTCCCCGATCGGCAGGACAGGGCCGTCGAGGCCGGTCAGTACGGGGCGGCAGGTGACCAGGGCCGTGCAGCCCGCCGGCAGCGGCAGCAGCGGGTTCAGCTGGCCGGCGTCGACCGCGTCGTCCAGGACCAGCAGCAGGCGGCGTCCCTCGGTCAGCCGGTGCACGGTGTCGCGCAGGGCGGCCACAGAGCGCGGCTGCTGGCCGACGGCGCCGAGGGCGCGCAGCACCGCGTGCAGGACCCGCGCTCCGGGCAGTGGATGCCCCGTCTCGTCGCGCAGCCCGACCAGGACCCGCCCGTCGGGGAACAGCTCCGCCACACGGTGCGCCGCGCTCACGGCGAGCGCGGTCTTGCCCATGCCCGCCGGGCCGGTCACCTGGACGCAGCCGCCGGGCCGGTCGCGCAGCCACCTGGTGAGCTGCTCCAGTTGGTTGCTCCGGCCAGTGAACAACGGGTCGGCGGACGGGAACCGAGCGGGCTTCAGAGGTGCGGTGCGGGCCGGATCGGCGATGGCCGCGGCGGGCTGCCGATCGGCGATGAGCCGCTGCTGTGCCGCGGGCTCGAGCAGCGCCGGGTCGCCGGTCAGGATACGGCTGTGCAACTGCTGGAGCCGCCGGCCCGGCTCGATGGCCAGTTCCCGCACCAGCGTGCGCCGCAACTCGCCGAAGGTGCGCAGCGCGTCCGCCTGCCTGCCGGTGCGGTACAGCGCCACCATCAGGTGCGCGTGGAAGTCCTCGTGCAGGGGCAGCTCGGTGGTCAACGCCTGGAGTTCGCCGAGGACTTCCTGGTGCCGTCCCAGCTGGAGTTCGGCGCGCACCCGCTGTTCGAGAGCGGCGAGGCGGGCCTCGGTGAGCCGGACGGACATGCTCTTCAGCAGGCTGCCGTGCGGAGTGTCCGACAGCAGCGGCCCGCGCCACAGGGCGAGCGCCTGCCGCTGGAGATCGGCGGCGGTCGCGTGGTCGCCCTCCGTGAGCGCCTCGCGGCCCTGGCGGTGCAGGTCCTCGAAGACGGCCAGGTCCAATTGGCCGGCGTCCACGCGCAGCAGATAGCCGGGAGCGCGGGTGAGCAGGGCATCGCGGCCCAGATCCGGCTGCACGTCCTGGAGCAGCTTGCGCAGCTGGGAGATGTACACCTGGAGCGTGGTCATCGCGGTACGCGGCGGTTGTTCGCTCCACAGCTCGTCGATCAACGCGTCGACGGAGACGACCTCGTTGGGACGCACCAGCAGCGTCGAGAGGACCACCCGCACCTTGGCGGCGCGCGGTGTCACCGTCCGGGCGTCGGCCGCGGTGGTCACCTCCAGAGGTCCCAGCACCTTGAATCGCATACGAGAACCCCCGCTCTCTGCCGTCGGTACGGGACGTGCCGGACCCTTGGCCGTGCGATCAGCCGCTCAAGGGCATGAGGCATGTGCACTGTAGGGACAAGGCATCCCCGGTGACTCGGACAGGCACACCCCAGTCTTCCGGATCGAGGGCCTTTTCCTGCGGAAACGGCTATGAGGGTGCGGTGTTCACAAGCGTCTCTTTAGCCGGTCTCGACACGATCCGGACTGAGAGCGCAGCGCCGTGCGGCGCGGCGTGCGGTGCCGGGGCGCATCCGAGGGGGGTCGACTTGAGTTCGCTGTCCACGATCACAGGGCCGGTCCGCCGCTCGCAGGGCGGGGCGCCGGCTCAGGCTGCGACGGCGCGCGAGCGGGTGCGGCGGATCGAGGCGCTGCTGGGCGATCCGGCCGAGGACGCCAACCCCTCGGGTTACCGGACGCTGCTCGACGCCGACCGGGCCGCGGTGATCTGCGATCCGGCTGAGGCGGTGCTGGACTCCTTCGGGATGAACGAGGAGTTCGTGCCCACCGCCCTGGGTGGCCGCTTCGACTCGCCCGAGACGCTGCTCCAGGTGATGCGGGCGGTCTTCCGCCGTGACGTCGGCCTCGGCATGGGGTACGGCATGACCAGCTTCGTGGCCGCCAACTATGTGTGGATGCGGGGGACCGCCGTCCAGCGGCGGACCTTGGCCGGGCAGCTGCTGAACGGCTCCAAGGCGGCCATCGCCCAGCACGAGACCGCCCACACCAACGACTTCGTGCGCAGCCAGGTACGTGGCACTCCCGGGCCCGGGGGACTGTCGGTGACCGGGGGCAAGCCCGTCGTCAACAACCTTCAACGGGCCGACACGCTCGTCCTGGTGCTGCGTACCGCCGAGGGACACGACAGCGGCTGTCTGTCGGCGCTGATGCTGAACCCGGACGAGCTGCCGCCCGGTCGTTTCGAGGTCACCCGCCGGCCGAGCGCCGATGTGGTGGGACTGCGGGGCTACTTCAGCACCGGGGCCCGTTTCACCGACTGCCCGGTGCCCGAAACCGCCCTGCTCGGACCGGTGGGCAGCGGGGTGGCCACCTCGCTGCTCTCCTTCCAGATGAGCCGCACGCTGGTGGCGTCCTTGGCGGCCGCCGCCGTCGACACCGGTCTGCGCACCGCCCTCCTCGCCGGCCGCGGCCAGAACCCAGGACCCGGGGCCGACAAGGCTCCGGACCCGCACAGTACGGCGGCGACGCTCGCCCGCGCGTTCATCGACCTCCTGCTCTACGACAGCCTGGCGGTGGTCGCCACCCGCGCGCTGCACCTGCGGCCCGCCGAGACCAGCCTGTACTCGGCGGCCGTCAGGTCGCTGCTGCCGAAGGTCCTCAGGGACACCCTCCACGACCTGGCCGGCGTGCTCGGCTCGCAGATCTACACCCGCGAGGGCCCGGTCGGTGTCTTCCAGAAACATCTGCGCGACCTGCCGATCGTCAGCCTCGGGCACGCGGGCACCGCAGCCTGCCAGGCCACGATCATGCCGCAACTGCCGCGGCTGGCCCGCCGCTCGTGGTTCGTGGACGAGGAGGCACCGGCGGCGATGTTCCGGCCGGGTGCTCCCTTACCGCCGTTCGCCTACGACAGGCTCGCGCTGACCGACGGACGCGACAGCCTGAGCGCCTCCTTGCCGGCCGCCGTGGCCGGGCTGCCCGCCGCCGATCCGGTACAGCGCGTCCTGCGCACCCTGGGCGAGCGGATGGTCGACGAACTACGGGACCTGCGCCGCCGCGTGCTCGCGCTGGAGGCGCCCGGCCCGCAGGGCACCGTCAGCCCGGCGTGGTTCGCGCTCACCGACCGGTACGTCCTGGTCCTGGCCGCGGCCGCGGTGCTGGGGGTGTGGCGCCACAGCGACGCGCTCAGCGACCCGTTCCTGGCCGATCCCGCCTGGGCGGCGGCGGCGCTGCACCGCATCGCCGGGCGCCTGGGCATCAGGGACGTCGACCTGCCCGAGGAGTGCCTTTCCCGGGTCCACCGGGAGGTGCTGACCAGGTTCCGTGATCCGCACGGCTTCGACCTCTACAACATGCCGCTGGCCGGCTGACGGCCTGCCCGGACAGGCGGTGTCACGAGCCGGGCGGAAGTGAGGAGTTGACCGATGAACCTGGCCACGCCCTGGTGCGCCGCGGTCCGCGAGAGCGGCGCCGCGGCGGACTGCGCGCGCCCTGGAACAGGCCCGGCCGGCCCTTCGGCGCATCCGTTGCCGAGCGAGCCGATCGCCGTGACGTCCGACGGCGCCGACTGGTCGCTGCTCCGTGCCGACCTGCGCCGCCACGGCACCGCGCTGGTGCACGGCGGCCTCGCCGACTGGCGCCTGGAGCCCGGCGAGGAGAGCCTGCTGCGCGAGGTGCTGGGCCGTGACCTGCCGCGCTATCTCTCGCTCGGAGACGGGGAACTGCGCGCCCGCTACGCCGCCTCGCGCCGGCTGCTCAAGGGCGCGGCGGCCGCCGCGCTCGGGGTCGGCTCCGCCGACCTGGAGCTGACGTACGGGCCGACGGGCCGTCCTTCGCTGCGCGGCTTCGACCAGATCGACATCAGCCTCAGCCACACCGGCGACCGGCTGCTGGTCGGCCTGACCACCAGGGGGCTGATCGGGGTGGATGTCGAGCCTGCCGCCCGGCAGCTGTACCGCGAAAGTCTGAAGCGGCGCATCTGCACACCGCAGGAGAGCAGGGACCTGGAGCGGCTGCCGCAGGAGGACCGCAACGTCGGCCTGGTGCGGCTGTGGACGCTGAAGGAGGCCTACAGCAAGGCGATCGGGCAGGGCATGGCGTTCCGTTTCACGGAGTTCGGCTTCGGCCCCGAAACGATGCCGGTACGGGTCCACCGGCCGGACGGCAGCGCGGGCACCGGCGCCCAGTGGTCTTTTCGTACCTACGCCGTCGACGCGGGCGGAGCCGCCTTCGTGATGAGCGCGGCCGTGCACGACACCGGGCTGGGCCGCACCCTGGACACCGATGTCGCCACGATGCTCGACGCGGAGACGGTCACGGCCATCACCGGGGCGCTGGCCGCGGTCGGCTGACGGGGTGGGGGAGTGGCCGCTCACAGGTCCTCGACCACCGTGACGACCGCCTCCAGCACGGCCCGTCCCCCCTGGGCCAGGGTCAGGGTGACGGGGCTGAGTCTGCGGCCCTCGGCGTCCCGTCCGCACAGCCCGACCACCGCCGCGCACCGCATCGCCACGTCCGGCTCCGCGTACCCGCGGAAGTGGACCTTCAGCGAGCCCAAGGTGCACCGGTCGGTGGCCAGTTGGTGCATGCGCCCGGCGGCGAGCAATGCGGTCTGGCGCAACGCCTCGAGCTGGACGAGGGCCGGCACATGGCCCTCGGCCGCGCCGTCGGGCAGCGGCCAGCTGTCGGGGATGCGCACGGTGGCCGACAGTCGGCCGTGCGTGAGGTCGAAGGGGCCGTGCACCAGGACGGTTTCCGGGTGGCTGCGCCCCACCTCGGCGGGGTCGGCCGGCTGGCCGGCGGCGGACTCGCCGGTGGGCGCGGTCAGTGCGGTCGCGAGGCTGAGCACGCGGTGGTTGCGGTGCACCACCGGCGGCAGGAACACCACGTCGGCGCTGCCCGAGCCGCACGGCACGTCATCGATGCTCAGCACGGTGCTGAACCGAAGGGAGCGCGGCACCCCGTCGATGACCTTGTCGGGACGCACCCGCAGCTCGCTGGTGAGCAGCGCGGGGCGTTCGCGGGCGTCCGCGGTGGCGCGCCAGGCGGAGATGTCCCGGGTGGCGACGGCGACCCGGTAGAAGACGGCGGTGCGGTTGGCGGGCACCGAGAAGTGGGTCTGCCCGATGAACTCGCCGGTTTCCCGGACCATCTCGACGGCCGTCTGCAGGTCGTGGAAGCGGTGGGGGCCGGCGGCGACGAGCGGGTGGCCGGTGGTGAGCTCCCCGGTCAGCACGAACTCCTGGCGGTGGTCCGCGGTCGCGTCGGACAGGCCGAACGGCTCCCAGGAGCGCTGGCGGTGGACCAGGCTGCGGGTGCCGCCGCCGGGTGCCGGCGGGTCGGCCAGCGCGGAGTGACTCATGCCGTCCATGCCGTCACCGCCTTTTGTCGCGTTGCGCCGCGATCCGGCCCCGGAAGTGGGCCCTGAGGCCGGACCGCGGCCTTATGCCGCCTGTTTCAGGGTGGCGGTGACGCGGGGTGGGCACCAGTGCGGACCGGCGGCAGCAAGCTGCGCGGCAGCAACTTCCGCGCCGGGAGCCGCCGTTGGAGCCCTCGCGGGCGGCCCTCCGGTCAGGGCGGCGGCGCGGGGGCGGAGCCGGGGAACAGGCCGGAGATCACCGCGTTCACCCCGGCCTGGAAGCGGCTGGTGGCGTCCAGCTCCTCCATGATCTCCGAGATGTGGCGGCGGCAGGTGCGCACCGACATGCCGAGCCTGCGGGCCACCATCTCGTCCTTGTAGCCCTGGGCCATCAGCTTGACGATGGCCCACTTCACATCGTCGGAGATGTCGGTGTGCTCCTCGGCGTCGGGCTCGAACGGGGTGGCCTGCAACCACAGATGGTCGTAGAGCTTGCACAGGAACGCGACCAGGGTCGGTTCGCGCACCACGATGGCTCCCGGTGGGCGCCCCTCGACGCCCTGTTCGGGCAGGAACACGATCTCCCGGTCGTAGATGATCATGCGGTCGACCAGTTGGTCCGTGGTGCGTACCTCGGCGCCGAGCGCGGTGACATCGCGTATGTACGCGGTGTTGGCGAGGTCTCCGCGCACGGTGTGCTGGTAGATGTGCTGGACCCGGATGCCACGGGCGAGGCGCTCGGCGGTGATGCTGCGTGCGCTCTCCAGCAGGTGGTTGGGGCGCGGGCCGCCGGGCTGGACGGTGAGGACCTCGGTGCGGCAGCGGTCCCCGCAGTCCTTCAGGAGGGCTTCGACGACGAGGTAGTCGCTGATGATGTCGAAGGACTCCATCGGGTTGCGCTGCCGGCGGCTCTCGAAGTAGGCCGGCAGCAGGGCGAGCAGGCCGTCGCGGGTCCGCGAGACGGACTGCTGCAGTTCGCGGATCTGCTCCTCGGCGGGCCCGACCAGGTTCGCGGCCGCCGCGTCGGGGCTCACCGGCACGAGGACGTCGGGTGAGCCGGGCATCGGACGCAACAGGCACAGGCGCACCAGCTGTTGACCGATGGTGTCCGCCTGCTCGAGCGGGATGCCGACCGCCTGTGCGATGTGCTCGGGCGCGTAGCGACCGGCGTGGACGGCTTCCCGGTACGCCGCTATCCCCCTTTCGTCCAGCTCATCGAAAGCGGCGTCAGAAAGGGATATTTCCGGCATCCTGCGTTTACCCCCCGCGGAATGGAAATCAGTCGCCAGGCAACCTTACGGGCCCGGGAACCGGTCCCGGGCCTGCTCGGGTCAGGCCAGCCGGGCGGGCGGCTCGGGCGCGGACCCGAGGGGGATCGTGTGTCCGTCGGCGAGTGCCAGCTCGACCCGGTGGCGGCCGGGCGGCGTCACCTCGCCGACGACGGCGGCATCACGGCCGTACGGGTGGGCGCGCAGCGCGGCCAGGACGTCGTCCGAGGCCTCGGCGGCGACGACGAGACACACACAACTCGCGGTCGCCGCGTGCACGGGGTCGACGCCGAGCTCGTCGAGGGCCACACGCACCTCGTAGTGCACCGGCAGCGCCACCTCCTCGACGCGCAGGCCCAGGCCCGTACCGGCCGCGTACGCGTGCAGGGCGCCGACCAGCCCGGCCCGGCCCACGACGCGCACCGCGCGCAACGCACCGCCGGCTCCCGTGCCGCGCACCTGCTCCAGCAGCCCGGCAAGCGGTACGCACTCGGCGGAGACCACACCCTCGTGCCCGAGCCCTGCCCGGGCCGACAACAGATGGGCGCCGAAACCGCCGAGCGGGGCGCTGACCAGGAGGCGGTCGCCCGCCCGTGGCGGTGTCTCCTGCCCGGCACCGGCCGGCAGGACTCCCAGTCCGGCGGTGTGCAGATAGATCTGGTCGGCCTCACCCGCACGCACCACACGGGCGTCCACGTCGAGGACCACCACCCCGGCCGCCTCGGCGATGTCGCGGACCGAGTCGGCCACGCGGCGCACCTGACGCAGCGGCAGGCCCGCCTCGACCACCGCCGACACCGACAGACCGAGGGGACGCGCGCCCGCGGCCGCCAGTTCGTTGACCGCGCCGCACGCCGCGACCTGGCCTATGTCGCCGTCGCCGTAGAACGGCGGATCGGTCACGTACGTCCCCGACAGCAGCAGGGGCCGGCCCTCACCCAGCGGCGGGCACGGTCCGCGTGCGCCGTCGAGCGCGTCCCGCAGGAACGCCCGCAGCCCGCCGCCGGCCCTGCCGTCGAGGTCGTCCGGCAGCGCTACGTGCCCGGCCAGGGCCAGGGCGGACCCGGGGGAGAAGGCAGTACCGGCAGTCATGAGGGCTTGGCACCTCTTCGTACGGTCGGCGGACAGGGGCGGGCCGGGGCCCGGGGTGCGGGGCCGAGCCGCAGGCGGGCGGCCGGACGGTAGCCGTCGGGCCCGTGGTCGCCGCCCGCGCCACCGTGCGCGGCGCGGCGCGGAAACCGGCTCACCCGGCCTCCGCCGTCACCGCCTCCGCCTGCGCGGTGGTCCGTCCTGCCTGGCGCAGGGTGAGCAGGACCCGGGTCAGGCGGCGGCCCAGGGCATCGATCCCGCCGGGCGCGCTGCGGGCGGTGCAGGTGAGGGGCAGGTCCAGTTCGGCGTGGCCGCGCAGGTGGACCGACAGCCACGTCAGGGCCGTCGCGCACGGCGCGGCCCCGTCGGAGGCGACGGCCAGCAACGTGCTCTGGCGCAGGGCCTCCACGAGCAGCAGGCCGGGTACCGAGTCGGTGGCCTCCGTGAAGAAGACCGGGTGGGACGGGTCCACCAGGACGGTCGTGGTGAGCGTCGACGCCTGACGCACCGGCTCCGAGACGACCACGTTGTCCGGGGTGCACCGGCCGACCAGCGAGGGGGCGGCGGGCCGGGTGCCGGGGCGTGGACCGCCGGCGTCGGGCGTGCGGACCAGGGCCCCGAGGCGACTGGTGGCGCGGTGGTTGCGGGCCACCGTCGGGGTGACGAAGACGAGTTCGGCCGAGCCGGTGCAGGCTTCGGCGCCCTCCAGCCGCAACGTCCCGCCCAGCCGCAGGCTGCGCGGCACACCGGCCACCGTCCGGGTCGGCTCGGCCCGCATCTCCAGAGCCAGCCGGGCGCCCTCGGCGCAGTCCTGCCAGACGGCGGGATCGGACACGCGCAGTGCGAACCGGTAGAACAGCGCGGGCCGTTCGACCGGCACCCCGAAGTGACGGTGCCCGACGTGCAGGCCGGCCCGGCGGACCAGCTCCACGAAGACCAGGGGGTCGTGCAGGCCCGGGGTGTCGTTGAACAGCGGGTGCCCGAGCGGCATGTCGTCGCGCAGGACGAAGCGCTGTTCACCGGCCGGGGCGCTGTGCGGGTGCTCGCTGTGGACCAGGCGCCGGGCGACAGCGGTGGTGTCCAGAGCGCCGAGGACTGCGTGCTGGGACATGGTCGGCTCCTCGGTAAGGGCGGGCCGATGGTGCCCGGCGTCACGGGTCCGGTGGTGCTTCGGGAGGCGGGCGGCCCACCGGACTGCGCACCAGCCTCGCCACTTCGCGGGCCCGGGCCAAGTAGATGGCGATGGCAGCAAGTTGCGTCGCAGGCATTCCTTGTCCCTGCCGCTGCCGGCGGGGCCCGCCCCACGTCCCGCCGCCCGGGGCTTTCCCCGACCGGTGAAACGGCCGCTCGCTCGCGGCTTTAGCCATACGCAGGTCGCGCTGCCCAGACTCACCGGCGCAGGGTCCGTTCCCTGCACCACGGTTCTGCACCCCTCAACCCGAGCGGCGCACCACTCAGGCGTCCCTGCCCATCGTCAGGAAGGTCATGTTCATGATCGAGCCTTTGGACGTACGCCCGTGAGCGTCACCGTCCGGGCACCGGCCAAGGCCGACCTCCCTCTCGCCATGCGCCCGCAGCGGGGGAGCGGCCCTCGCCTCCCCCTGCGCAGCGACCGGCCGAGCCCGGTCCTTTGGGACATGGCCGACGGCAGTGCGGACGCCGCTGCCCTCCCGCGGTCGTCCCGTCGGACGGTGCACACCGCCCAGGCCCCGGCACCGGGCGTGACCGTGCCGATGGACACCGCGCACCGCGGCGGTCCCTCTATCCGTGAAGGAGCAGCGTGAACAGTGTGGCGACGCCGGCCCCGGCCGGCGCACAGACCGCGGCCGGGGTGCCGTTCTTCTCCCAGGCGGCCACCTTCGAACGGCTGTGGCCGCAGATCGCGGCCCACACCTCGGACGTGCTGGAACGCGGCAAGTACTCGCACGGCCGCAAGGTCCTGGAACTGGAACGCGCGATCGCCGAGTACACCGGGGCCCGGCACGCCATCGCCGTGAACAACGGCACCGACGCCCTGGTGCTCCTGCTGCGGGCGGCCGGCGTGCAGCGCGGCGACGAGGTGGTGGTGCCCGCCTTCACCTTCGCGGCGACCGCCACATCGGTGGCCCTGGCCGGAGCCACGCCGGTCTTCGCCGACGTCGACCCGGTGACGTACGCGATGGACCCGGCGTCCTTCGCCCGTGCGGTGACCGAGCGCACGAAGGCCGTCATGCCGGCCCATCTGTTCACCCAGCTCGCCGACATGGACGCGATCGGCGAGATCGCCGCCGCGCACGGCGTGACCGTCCTGGAGGACAGCGCCGAGTCGATCGGCATGCGCTGGAACGGCAAGCACGCCGGCCTCCTCGGGCGCGGTGGCGTCCTGTCGTTCTTCCCCACCAAGACCCTCGGCGCCATCGGCGACGCGGGCATGATCCTCACCGACGACGAGGAAGTCGCCGAGCGGGCCGGGATCCTGCGCCACCACGGTCGTATGGGCAAGACCATCGACCACATCGCCGGCATCTCCAACCTGTCCGGCGCCTCCGGCACCAACTCCAAGATGGACGACATCCAGGCGGCCGTCCTCCTGGCGAAACTGACGGACCTGGACCGCGACATCGCCCGCCGCGCCCAGCTCGCCGAGGCCTACACCGAGCGCCTCAAGGACATCCCGGGCGTCCTGCGCGTGCCCACCGTCGTGGAGCGCGCGGTCCCCACCACCCCGGTCTTCTACGTCTACGAGATCGAGGTCGAGCGGCGCGACGAACTCGTCGCCCACCTGACCGCGCGCGGCATCGGCACCGAGACGTACTACCCGATCCCGCTGCACGTACAGCCCTGCTTCGCCGAACTCGGCTACAGCGAGGGCGACTTCCCGGTCGCGGAGGCCGCCTGCCGCAACGCCGTGGCGCTGCCGTTCTATCCGGACCTGACCGAGGCACAGCTCGACCTCGTCGCCGACGCCGTCCGGGATTTCTTCCAGGGGAGCCAGCTGTGAGGACACTGCCCTTCTTCCCGCCCGACCTCTTCGAGGCGGACCGCGACGCGTTGCTCAAGGCGATGTTCGACGTGGGCACCGACCCCGAGCAGCGCTTCATCCTCGGCCGCCGCACCGCCGAGTTCGAGCAGGAGATCAAGAAGGCCACCGGCGCCCACGACGTCGTGGCGTGCGGCAGCGGCACCGGCGGCCTGGAACTGGCCGTCGGCGCCCTGGACATCGGGCCCGGCGACGAGGTCATCGTCCCCGCGTTCTGCTGCCAGCCGGTCGCATCGTCCGTCATCAACGCGGGCGCCACACCCGTCTTCGCCGACGTCGACCCGTGGACGATGGTCATCGACCCCGACTCGGTGGAGTCCCTCATCACCGAGCGCACCCGCGCGGTGCTGCCGGCCCACCTGTTCAACATCATGGCGGACATGCCGCGGATCAACGAGATCGCGCGGCACCACGACATCGCGGTGATCGAGGACGCGGCCGTCGTCCAGGGCGCGGAACTCGACGGGGTCCCGGCCGGCCGCTGGGGCACCCTCGGCGTCTTCTCCTTCTTCCAGGTCAAGGCGTTCGGCACGGCCGGCGAGGGCGGCGTCGTCCTCACCGACGACCCCGAACTGGCCCGCGCCGTGCGGATGCTGCGCAACCACGGTCAGGACGGCGTGAACCGCTTCCTGCACCACCGCGTCGGCCGCAACAGCCGCTTCGACGAGGTCATCGCGGCCTTCCAGATGCACCGGCTGCCCACCCTCGCCGACCGCCTGGAACGCCGCGCCACCATCGCGGACTACTACACCGAGCGGTTCGCCCCGCTGGCCGAGCGAGGCGTCAAAGCGCCGCCCGCCGGCCGCAACGGCCGCTGCTTCTACGTCTATTCGATCCAGGTGTCCCGCCGCGAGGACCTTCGCGCCTACCTGACCGAGCACGGCATCGGCTCGCACGTCTACTACCCCACGCCGCTGCCGCTGCAGCCCGCCTTCAACGCCTGGGCCCCCGAGGGTGCCGACTGGCCGAACGCGCGCTGGGCCAGCCGGTCGAACCTGGCCATCCCGATCTGGCCGCACCTGACCGACGCCGACGTCGAGCGCATCGCCGACACCATCTGCGACTTCTTCGCCTAAGGACCCGGAGGGCCACCTGTCATGACGACAACCGTCCAGAGCGCCGACGCCTCACAGGAGTACGTCTTCGACTCCTCGTGGGACAAGGAGACCGAGCGGCTGATCACCAACGAGGCCATCTGGGACCCGGGCACCTTCGAGCGCTTCGAGAAACTCGGCGTGAGCGAGGGCTGGCATGTCCTGGAGGTCGGCGCCGGCTCCGGCGCGGCCGCCCGCCGCCTCGCCCAGCTGGTCGGACCCACCGGCCGGGCGGTCGCCGCCGACCTGAAGACCGTGCGCCTGCTCGAGGACCAGAAAAAGGGCACCCTCGACGTCTGGGAGATCGACATCCGCGAGGACGAACTCCCCGAGAACTCCTTCGACCTGGTGCACGCGCGGATGCTGGTGCAGCACCTGCCCGGCCGCCAGGCCGTCATCGACAAGTTCGTGCGCGCCCTGCGCCCCGGCGGCCTGCTGTTCCTGGAGGACACCGACTCCTCCACCCTGTTCCGCTCCGCGTCCGGCGAGGACTTCCTCCAGGACGTACGCGCTGCCGGCTACGGACTGATGCGCGAAGCCGGCCACGACCCGCGCGGCGGCCACGTCGACCTGGAACTGGCGCTCGCCTCCGGCCTCGAGGACGTCACCGCCGAGGGCCGCGTGGTCATGGTGCGCGGTGGCTCCGAACAGGCCCGCCACTACCAGCTGTGGCTGGAGTTCATGGCCCCCCAGATCGTCGCCGCCGGCCTGGTCACCCAGGAACGCATCACCGAGGCGATCACCGAGATGGGCGACCCGTCCCACAACTGGCTCAGCCAGGTCCAGATATCCACCGTCGGCCGCAAGCCCCGCACGGCCTGACGGCCACTCAAGACGACGAAGAGAGGAGGAGCGGACATGAGCCAGGCCATCGCGGTCAAGCCGACCGGGCGGCTGCGCGCCTACGCGCGGCTGGCGAAGCTGTCGTTCTTCGACTACTACCTGGCCGCGCCGGTCGTATGGGCGCTGCTGCCCTCCGATCTGCGAAACGACCCGAAGGTGCTCTGGACGCTGGTCGTCACCACGCTCGGCTGGGTGGCGATGACCGCGGCGACGGTCGCCTTCGACGACGTGCACGGCTTCAGGGACGGCAGCGACGACGTCAACTACGACCCGAAAGCCGCGCTGCGCAACCGTGAGCGCAAGCCGCTGCTCAACGGTGACCTGACGGAACACCAGGCGCTGCGGTTCGGATATCTGGCCCTGCTGGCCAGCCTGCTCTGGATGGGCGTCGCGGTGGCCATCGCCCCGCACACCCCGGCCTGGGTGCTCCTGCTGATCCCGTTCCAGGTGGCGATCAGCGTCCAGTACTCGCACGGAATGCGGCTCAGCTACCGCGGCGGTCAGGAACTGGTGCTGCTGCTGAGCCCCGGCCTGATGGCGCTGATCCCCTACGGCCTGGTCGACGGCCACTTCACCGGCGTCATCGCGCTGGAGACGTATCTGATCGGCGTCTGGTCGCTGCTGGTGTCGGTGTACTCCAACGTCAACGACCGCGAAGGCGACCGTGCGGCCGGCCGCAAGAACCTCGCCACCGTGCTGACGCCGTCCGCCTACTCCGTGGCCATCGCCCTGATCTCGCTGACCGAGACCGCGGCGCTGCTGATCGCCTGGGCGGCCGACGCCGTCCCCGGCTGGTTCCTGCTGTGCATGGTCCCGGTCCTGGTGATGCGGGCCCGGCAACTGCGAGCGGGCCTGGGCCAGAACAACGCGCTGCTGGCCCGCAAGCTCGGCGTCGACACCCACCGACTCGGGGTGGCGGCACTGCTGATCGCCAACCTGCTCGTCATCCGCTGAACCCCCAGGAAGGCAAGGCAGAGCAATGAAGAAGACCCCACGCCCCAAGAACCTGGGTGCGTTGTTCGAGTACTACGCCGACGCGAACACGCCCACCTGGCACCTGGACCGGCCCTACGACATCGCCCCCGAGGGCGGCCGGGAGTACGACGTCGCCGCACTGGCCCGGCTGGTCGCCGACATGTCGGGACGCCTGCACGCGGCCGGTCTGCGCCGCGGCGACCACCTGGCCATCATCAAGGAGAACCACCACGACGTGGTGCTGCTCGCCGCGGCCGCCGCCCGGATCGGCGCGCTGCCCGCGATGATCTCCTCCTCCAACGCCCCCGACGTGCACGCCAAGATCATGGAGCGGTTCCAGCCGAAGGTGCTCATCGCCTCCGGCTCGGTGCTCGGCGCGGCGGCCACCCAGGGCGTACGGCTGACCGGCCCGGGCTGCCAGGTCATCGCCATCGACGGCGACCCCGCGCTCGCCGACGGCGGGATCAGCCTCGCCTCGCTCGCCGGCGCCGAGATCCCGCCGATGAACCTGCGCCCGGACCACGAGCCGATGATCTGCACCCACACCTCCGGCACCACCGGTGTGCCGAAGCTGGTCGTGCACTCCCCGAACACCCTCCTCGGCGTGCTCACCAAGCTGGAGACGATGCCGCTGCCGGGCCTGTCCATCCGGCCCGACGACGTCTTCGCGTCCTGCATCGCCTTCGTCCACGGCCGCGCCATCACCTGGACCTTCGCCCAGCTGGCCCGTCCGCCGAAGAAGGTCGTCATCCTCGGCGGCAACGAGCCGGACCTGGTCGCCGAGATGCTCAGCGAGCACCGGCCGACCGTGCTGGAGGCCTGCCCGAACATCTTCCAGCGCTGGGAGCACCTCACCGAGACGCACCGCCCCGCGTTCAGCCGGGTCCGGTTCTTCGTCAACACCTTCGACGCGATCCACCCGCCCACCGTGCGGGCGTTCATGGACGCCTCCGACCAGCGCCGCCCGGTGTGGGGACAGGTGTGGGGGCAGAGCGAGACGGGACCGGTCGCCATGGCCGTCTACTCCCGCAAGCAGATCCGCAAGAACGAGGGCGCGCTCGACCCGGTCACCAACGTCGTCGGCCGCCCGATCCCCTTCATCACCCAGGTCAAGATCGTCGACCCCGACACCCGCAAGCGGGTCAAGGCCGGCGAGGCCGGCGTGGTCCTCGTCAAGACCAAGGGACGCTGCCTCACCTACCTCGGTGAGGACGACCGCGCCCAGGAGAAGGACTGGGACGGCTGGTGGAACACCGGCGACCTCGGGGTGAAGTCGCGCACCGGTGCACTGCGCCTCCAGGACCGCGAGGTCGACCTGATCCCCGGCACCAGCTCCATCGCCCTGGAGTCGATCCTGCTGGAGCGCATCCGGCGGGCCACCGAGGTGATCGTCCTGGGCGACCCCGAGGGCGGCAGGCCGGTCCCGGTGCTCAGCCTGTCCGAGGGCGAGCTGAGCGAGGAGGAGTGGCAGCAGGCCACCCGCGACCTGCCTGAGCTGGCCCCGCCGCACGTCATCGCGTGGGAGGACTTCCCGCGCACCGGCACCTGGAAGGTGCGCCGCTTCAACCTGCGCCAGCAGGTGCTCGACTCCCAGGCCACCTTCGGCACCGGCCGCTGGACCTGAGCCGACGACCGCCACCACACGACTTCATCAGAAACGGACGGGTCGATGCCAAAGATCGTCATCATGGGCCAGGGGTACGTCGGCCTGCCGCTCGCGGTACGCGCCGTGGAGGCCGGCGAGGACACCACGGTCGTCGGTTTCGACGTCGACGAGGACCGCGTCAAGCGGCTTGCCGCGGGCGAGTCCTTCGTCGAGGACGTCGCGCCGCAGCGGCTGTCGGCCGCACTGGCCACCGGGCGCTATCTGCCCACCACCGAGGAACGCGCGGTCGGCGGCTTCGACGTGGCCGTCATCAGCGTGCCGACGCCGCTGCGCGAGGGCGTCCCCGACCTCAGGGCCATCGAATCGGCCGCCCGGATCCTGGGCCGGTTCCTGCGCCAGGGCTCCACGGTCGTCCTGGAGTCCACCACCTACCCCGGAACCACCGAGGAACTGGTCGCCCCGATCCTGGAGGAGTACTCCGGACTGACCGTGGGCGTCGACTTCCACCTGGGTTACAGCCCGGAGCGGATCGACCCGGGCAACCGGGTGTGGACCCTGGAGACCACCCCCAAGGTCGTCTCCGGTGTCGACGAGGCCTCGCTCGAAGCCGTCGATGCCTTCTACCGCACGGTCGTCGACACGACCGTGCCGGTGAAGTCGCCGAAGGTGGCGGAGCTGACCAAGCTGGTCGAGAACACCTTCCGGCACGTCAACATCGCTCTGGTCAACGAACTCGCCGTCTACGCACGCGAGTTGGGCATCGACGTGTGGGAAGCGGTGGACGCCGCCTCCTCCAAGCCGTTCGGCTTCATGCGCTTCACGCCCGGCCCCGGCGTCGGCGGGCACTGCCTGCCCGTGGACCCGGTCTACCTGTCCTGGCGGGTCAACCGGGCCCTCGGCCACCGCTTCCGCTTCGTCGAGCTCGCCAACGACGTCAACGACCACATGCCCGCCTACGTCGTCCAGCGGCTGCTGACCGCGTTCAACGAGCGCGGCCGCGCCCTGTCCGGCTCCCGCGTGCTGGTGCTCGGTCTGGCCTACAAGCCGGACACCGGCGACGCCCGTGAGTCGCCCGCCGTCCGGGTCGTGGACGGGCTGCTGCGGCTGGGCGCCGAAGTGCGGGCCGTCGACCCGCACGTCGTGGAGAGCTCCCCGGTCGACCCGCGGGTCATCCGCACCGAACTGGACGAGCAGGAACTCGCCGCGGCCGACGCGGTCGTCCTGCTGACCGACCACAGCGCCTTCGACCTCGACCTCATCACCCAGCACGCCCGGTTCATCCTGGACACCCGCCACCGGCTGCCCGCCGGACCGACGGTGGAGTACCTGTGACCAGCGCCGCCCGGCACGTCCTGGTCACCGGCGCGAGCGGGTACATCGGCGGCGCCGTCGCCCATGCCCTGCTGGCCGCCGGGCACCGGGTGACGGGCCTGGTGCGCGACCCGTCCCGGGCGGCCGCGCTGGCCGCCGCCGGGGCCGACCTGCGCACCGGCGACATGCTGCGCCCCCAGACGTACGTACCGCTCGTCCAGGACGCCGACGCGGTCGTGCACGCCGCGCAGCTGCGCTTCACCGGCCGGCTCACCAAGGCCCGCATCCGGCGCATCCGCCAGGCCGACGCGGTCATGGCGGGGGCCCTGGCCGACGCCTGCCGCACCCACGGCCGACGGCTGCTGTACGCGAGCGGTGCCTGGGTCTACGGCGACCACGGCGAGCGGTGGATCGACGAGTCGCTGCCGCACCGCCCCGCCCCGCTCGGGGTGTGGCACGCCGCGGCGACGGCCCGGCTGCGCGCCATGGCGGCCGACGGCCTGGACTCGGTGGTGCTGCACGCCGGATTCGTCTACGGACCGGGCGGCAACTTCCGGGCCGCCTTCGCCGACCAGGCGAGCCGGAGCGGGCGCATCCGTCACCCCGGCGACGGCTCCAACCACTGGAGCTGCGTCCACCTCGACGACCTGGCGGCCGCCTATGTGGCCGCCCTGGAACGGGCACCGGCCGGCGCCGAGTACAACATCGCCGACGACGAGCCGCTGCCGCTGGCGCAGTTCGCCCGCGAGGCCGCCCGCGCACTGGGCGCCGACCTGGCCGCACCGGTGCCCCGGGCGGTGGCCGCGCTCGCCCTCGGCCGCCCCGTCACCACCTCGCTGACCACCTCCTACCGGCTGAGCAACGCCCTGGCACGGGACGAACTGGGCTGGCGCCCGGCGTATCCGACCGTCGCCGACGGCCTGCCCTCGGCCGTGGCCGCCCTGCGCGGCACCCCCACCCCGACCCCCACCTCAACCCCGAGCTGACACACCCGTACCTGACCGCCGGTCACCGGCACCGCCGCCCCACCGCGTCCCGCGGACCTGCCCCGGGACACGACGGCACCGCACCAGCATTCCCACAACGCACGAGAGAGGGCGCACACATGAGCGTCAACCCAGGTGCCCGAGGCGGGCACGGCGGTGACGGCCACGCCGTCGTGATCGGGTCGAGCCTCGCCGGAATGGCCGCAGCGGGGGCCCTGTCCCCGCACATGCGGAAAGTCACGATCATCGAACGTGACCGGCTGACCGTGGAACCTCGCTGGCGGCGAGGCGTGGCCCAGGCACGGCACGCCCACAACCTGATGGCCGCCGGCCACCAGGGCCTGGAGCAGCTCTTCCCCGGCATCACCGACGAACTCCTCACGGCCGGCATGGTCCGCGTCCGGATGCCCGAGGACATGCTGCTGCTCGCCCCCGGCGGCTGGATGTCACGCTTCGAGACCGACCTCGCGATGCTGACCGGCACCCGCGACGTCATCGACGCGGTGGTGCGCCAACGCCTGCGCTCGGACCCGAAGGTGGAGTTCGTCGAGGAGCACGAGGCCCTCGGACTCCAGAACGGACGCGGCGACACCGTCACCGGCGTGTGGGTGCGCGGCAGGGACGGCGAGACGCGCACCGGCTGGGGCGAGAAGTACCTCATCGACGCGGACTTCGTCGTCGACGCCACCGGCCGCAAGTCCAAAGCCCCGCAATGGCTGGAGGACCTCGGCTACGAGCGCCCGCGCGAGTGCGTCGTCGACGCGAAGACCGCGTACGCCACCTCCATCTACGAGCCTCCTGCCGGCCATGCCGCCGACTGGTCCTGCATGCTGCTGATGGCCTCGGCCGACGTCCCCCGCCAGGGCATCCTCAACCCGATCGAGGGCGGGCGCTGGATGGTGTCGGTCTCCGCCAGCGGCGGAGACCGCCCGCCCACCGACCACGAAGGGCTGCTGCGCGCCGCGGGCACCCTGCGTGACCCGGTGCTGCGAGACGTCATCGAGTCCGCCACCCCGCTCGAGCCGGTCCACGGCTCGGGCCGCACCGAGAACCGCTGGCGGCACTACGAGAAGCTGAGCCGCTGGCCCGACGGATTCCTCGTCATCGGCGACGCGTTCGGCGGCTTCAACCCCTCCTACGGGCAGGGCATGTCCGTCGCCGTCCAGTGCGCCCAGGTGCTGAGCGAACGACTCGCCGCGCACGGCACGCACATCGGACTGGCCGGCCGCCTGCGCAAGGCCTTCGCCCGCACCATGACACCCCCATGGCAGCTGGCCACCGGCATGGACTTCTCCTATCCCTGGGTCTACGAGGTCACCCGCCCCGACGCGGTGACGCGGATCGGCAAGCGCTACGTGGACCGCCTCACCGCCGCCGCGGTCACCGACCAGCACGCGGCCCTGCTGATGCTCCAGCACACCCAGCTCCTCGCCTCACCGGCCGCCATGTTCCGGCCGCGGGTGATCGCCGCCGCCCTGCGCGGCCCCAGCGGCCCCGGCCCGGCCGGACCGCCCAGCAACACCCATGGCATCGGCGCGCGGCACTCCCACGCCGCGGACCTCTCCGTCACGAGCATCGCGGACCTCACCGCCCGACGGAGCCCGAGACCTGCCGCGCCCGCACCCGAACAGGTGCCGTCCACGACCGCATCCAGCGCCCCCGGCAGGCCCCTGCACAACACGAGGAGAACCCCATGACCGTCGTCCCGGCGCCGCTGCCCGAGGCGGACACCCCGCCCTGCGTCGGCGAGGACCTCACCGTCCGCGTGCCCGTGGACGGCACCGACCGGCACATCGCCGGCCGGCTCCTGGTCCCCGAACAGGGGGCGGACACGGTCCAGGTCCTCATTCCCGGCCTCACCTACGACCGCCGCTACTGGACCCTGCCCGGCGCCTACGACTACAGCGCCCACATGCTGCGCGCCGGATACGCCGTGCTGCTGCTCGACCGCCTCGGCACCGGAGCCTCCAGCAGACCCCACGGGGACGACGTGAACCTGGACTCCCACGCGGAGAGCATCCACCAGGCGATCGCACTGCTGCGCTCGGGCACCCCGGCAGGCCACCGCTTCTCCCGTGTGGTGAGCGTCGGCCATTCCTACGGATCGGGCATCGCCCTCGTCGAGGCGGCCCGGTACGCGGACGTGGACGGCCTGGTCATCACCGGCATGCTGCACACCACGACCGACTTCTACGAAAAGGTCGACAAGGTCCACGACTTCTTCCACCCGGCGAACCAGGACCCCCTGCTCGCCGGTATCGGCGCGCCCGCCGAGTACCTGACACAGCGTCCCGGACGCCGCGCCAGGATGCTCGAGTTTGCGGGCGGCATCGATCCGGAACTGTCCGCGCACAACGAACTGATCAAGTCCACCGCCACCTGGGGCGAGGGCAATTCCCTGCCCGAGACCTACCGGCCCGAGCACTCGCGGGCCGTCAAGGTGCCCGTCCTGGTGGTGGTCGGGGAACACGACGCGCTCTTCAGCAGCTCGGACGTGGGCTTCGCGGCCCGCTCCGAGGCCGTGCACGCCTTCGAGCGGGACTACTACGCGCCCGAGGCCCAGCTGGAGACCCACGTGGTCCCCGGCGTCGGCCACTCGCTGAACGTGCACCGCGGCGCCGCCGAGTTCTACGACCTGGCACGCGACTGGTTCGACCGCAGATTTGCGGCCGTACGCGGACCCTCCCGGCCGGCGTGAAGCCGAAGCCCTCACCCACACCATAGGAGGAACGATGTTCGACAGGCTTTCACGCCTGGTGCTGCGCTCACCGCGCAAGGTGGTTCTCTTCACCTTGCTGCTGGTGTTCCTCGCCGGAGCCGCAGGCGGCGGCCTGCAAGACCGGCTCACCTCGGGCGGCTACGAGGCCACCGGCACCGAGTCCCGTGCTGCGGCAGAGGAGTTGGAGAAGACCTTCAAGCACGGCGAACCGAACCTGCTGCTGCTGGTCGAGGACAAGCGGGGCGTCGACGACGCCTCCGTCGCCGCGGCCGGCCGTGACCTGACACAGAAGCTGGCCAAGGAGTCCGACATCACCGATGTCGTCTCCTACTGGACCACCGGCAGTAAGGCGCTGCGCAGCAAGGACGGCGACAAGGCCATCGTGCTCGGCCGGATCGACGGCGACTTCGACGACCAGATCGACTGGGCGAAGAAGATCGACGAGAAGTACTCCGGTACCGTCGACGGCCTCGAGGTCAAGACCGGTGGCTCGGCCATGATGTGGCACGAGAACATCGAGACCTCCAGCAAGGACGCCTCCAAGGCCGAGGGCATGGTCTTCCCGCTGCTCCTCATCGTGCTGGTCGTCATCTTCGGCAGCGCCCTGGTCGCGCTGCTGCCGGTGGCCGTCGCGTTCGGCGCGATGCTGGCGTCGATGGGTGCGCTGTTCACCATCACCTTCTTCAACGACACCTCCAGCGTCGTCGTCAACACCACGACGTTCCTCGGTATCGGTCTGGGCATCGACTACTGCCTGCTGTTCGTGACCCGCTACCGCGAGGAACTGCGCCAGGGCCGGGACATCAACACCGCGATCACCACGACCCTGCGCACCGCCGGCCGCACCATCCTGTTCTCCGCGCTCACCGTGGCCGTCGCGTTCGTCGGCCTGCTCGTCCTGCCGTTCACGATGCTGCGCTCGCTCGCGATCGGCTGCATGACCACCGCACTGGTCGCCGCCGCGGTCACTCTCATCCTGGCCCCGGCGGTGCTGCGCTGGATCGGCCCGCGCGTCGACAAGTGGAGCCTGTTCAAGCGCAAGCAGAACCCGGCCAACGACGGCGGCGGCTTCTGGCACCGCACGTCCACCGCCGTGATGCGCCGTCCGGTGCGGGTCGCCGTGCTGATCCTCGCCGTCGTCATCACCCTCGGCCTGCCGTCCATGGACATGAAGCTGCGGCTGCCCGACGAGGCGGTCCTGCCCGCCGACGCCAAGTCCGCCCAGGTCGCCCAGGTGCTGAAGAAGGACTTCGACACCCGCGAGCAGCAGGCCCTGACCGTGGTCGCGGCCAACGCCGGCGACCCGAGCACGAAGACCGACACCATCGACGCCTACGCCAAGGACCTCTCGAAGGTCGCCGACGTCAGCCGCGTCGACGCCCTGACCGGCTCCTACGTCGACGGTGCCAAGGTCGCCGAGGCGACCGAGGCCAACACCCGCTTCGGGGTGACTGCGGGCACCTACCTGTCCGTGGTGCCGTCGGTCGACGCCTACGGCTCGCAGGGCGAGAAGCTCGTCGAGGCGGTGCGTGACACCAAGGCGCCGTTCGACATCAAGGTCGGTGGCCCGGCGGCGGTCAGCGTCGACACCTTCGACACGCTGCGCGAGAACCTGCCGCTGTCCGGGGCGATCCTGTTCATCGGCATGTTCCTGCTGCTGTTCCTGCTCACCGGCAGCATCCTGCTGCCGCTGCAGTCGATCCTGCTGACCGTGCTCAGCCTCACCGCCACCTTCGGCGCCCTGGTCTTCATCTTCCAGGAAGGCCACATGGCAAGCCTGTTCGGTGACTTCATCATCACCGGCAGCATCACCTGGACCGTGCCGATCATGTGCTTCGGTCTGGCCTTCGCCCTGTCGATGGACTACCAGGTGTTCATGCTGTCGCGGATCAAGGAGGAGTACGACCGTACCGGCGACAACGAACTGGCCGTCGCCAACGGTCTGGAGCGGGTCGGCAAGGTCGTCACCTACGCGGCCGTGCTGCTCTCGCTGGTCTTCCTGGTCCTCATCACCTCCGGCATCAGCTACATGAAGGCGATCGGCCTCGGTATGGCACTGGCGATCCTCATGGACGCCACCCTGATCCGCGGCGGTCTCCTGCCGGCCCTGATGAAGCTGTTCGGCAGCGCCAACTGGTGGGCGCCAGGCCCGCTGCGGAAGTTCCACGCCCGCTACGGCCTCAGTGAGGCCGAAACGGAGCCGGCACCGCCGATCCCCGGCGGGCGCACCGGAAGCGACACCGACACTCCGGTCCCCAGCCAGCCGCACTGACGCCGCACCGGCCGCCGCCGGCCCGACCCCGCACACAGCGGGGCGGGCCGGCGGCGGCCCCGGCTCCAGGCGTCCCCGAGAGGTCCTACGACGGAAGAGAACGGCCGATGCCCAAGACCAAGCGCCCCAAGAACATAGGGGCCCACTTCGACCACTTCGCCGGGAAGCCGGGGCCCATCTGGCACCTGGACCGGCCCTTCGACATCGCCCCCGACGCGGGCCGCGCCTACGACTCCACGTCCCTGGCGCACCTGGTGCAGGACATGTCGGGACGCCTGTACGCGGCGGGACTGCGCCGCGGCGACCGGCTGGCGATCATCAAGCACAACCACATGGACGTCGTCCTGCTGGCCGCGGCCGCCGCCCGGATCGGCGGCCTGCCCGCCATGATCACCTCGACCTTTGCGCCGGACACCCTCGGCAAGATGATGGAGCGTCTGGAACCGAAGGTGATCGTCGCCTCCGACGACGTGCTGGCGGCCGCCCACGAACAGGGCGTCCAGCTGGCCGGACCCGGCACCCGGGTGCTCGCCGTCGAGGGCGAGCTGCTGTCCGGCGACGCCACCCGCCTCGCCGACCTCGCCGGCAGCGACATCCCCGCGCCGGACCTGCGCCCGGACTCCGAGCCGATGCTGCTCACCCACACCTCCGGCACCACGGGCATCCCGAAGTTCGTGATGCACTCGGCGGACACCATCGGCGTGTACGGGGTGATGGAGACCATCCGCATCCCGTTCCTGTCCACGCGCCCCGACGACACCGTCGCCTCCTGCATAGCCTTCGTGCACTCGCGCGCCGTGACGTGGGTGATGGCCCAGTCGGTGCTGATCCCCTCCAAGGTCGTGGTGCTCGGTGGCTCCGACCCGGACGTGGTCGTGGAGACGCTCGGGCGCAACCGCCCCACCACACTGGAGGCCTGCCCCAACATCTTCCAGCGCTGGGAGCACCTGCCGAAGGCGCACCCGGAGCTCTTCAGCGACGTACGGATGTTCGTCTCCACCTTCGACGCCATCCACCCCAGCACGATCCGCACCTTCATGGAGACCAGCCGCCGGCGCCGCCCGGTGTGGGCGCAGAGCTGGGGGCAGAGCGAGATCGGTCCCGCCACGCTGGCGCAGTACCCCAAGCGCAAGGTGATGCGGAAACGATCCGACGACCACGGGACGTTCACCCGGAACGTGGGCCGGCCGGTCCCCTTCGTCACCAAGATCAAGGTGGTCGACCCGGAGACCCGCCGCCCGGTCTCACGCGGCAAGAGCGGCCTGGTCCTGATCAACGGCAAGGGCCGCTGCCTGGGCTACCTCGGCGAGCCCGAGCGCTACAACGAGAAGGTCTGGGACGGCTGGTGGAACACCGGTGACATCGGCGTCCACCGCTGGGACGGCACCGTGGACATCCTTGACCGAGAGGTCGACGTCATACCCGGCACCAGCGGCATCGAGCTGGAGAGCCTGCTGCTGGAACGTCTCGAGGACGCCTCCGAGGTCATTGTGCTCGGCAACCCCAACGGACTGCCCGTGCCGATCATCTCGACCCACAGCGGCACCCTGGACCGCGACGCGTGGAAGCGTGCCACGGCCGGTCTGATCGCGCTCGACGAGCCCCGGATCATCGACTGGGACGACTTCCCGCGCACCGGCACGTGGAAGGTACGCCGGTTCGACCTGCGGGAGAAGGTGCTGCAGAGCAGCGAGACCTTCGGCAGTGGCCGCTGGACATGACCCGTAAGAACCCTTGAGCCTCGGCCCGGACACCCGGGCCGAGGACGGCAGCGGGCCGGCCCGTATCGAACGGGCCGGCCCGCTGCCGTGTCCGGACTCAGGCCCGCGAGGCGGGCACGCCCAGGCCGGCCAGCGCGTGGTCGGCGAGGGAGGCGGCCAGCTCGGCGGTGAGCGGGCCGGTGCCCAGCAGCAGCCGGAACCACAGGGAGCCGAAGACCAGGTCGACTGCCGTGTTCAGATCGATGTCGGTACGCAACTGGCCCTGTTCCTGGGCCAGTTCGAAACGGGCTCGGGCCACCGTCCGGTTGGGCGTGTACACCTTCTTCAGGAAGGCCGCCGCGAGACGTTCGTCCGAGTGGATCTCGGCGATGACGGCCCGCAGGTGCGGACCGATGCCGGGATCGGCGAACAGCCGTGCCGTGGCGGCCAGTTGCTGCTCCAGATCCGCCCGGATGTCACCGGTGCGGGGAAACCTCATGTGCGGGGCGACGGCGTGCAGCAGCGCCTCCATCACGAGCAGGTTCTTGGCGGGCCACCCGGCCCGCACCACCTCCTCGTCCACGCCCGCGCGCCGGGCGGCGTCACCCACGTCGAACGCCTCGTAGGCACGCTCGCGGCACAGTCCGAGCACCGCGTCGAAGACCCGCTCACGCGTCGTCACATCGCCCGCCACCAGGGCGGATTGCTCCACGCTTGTCATGTGCAAAAGCGTATTGCGCTGCCCGTCGGGGCCCGAGCCGAGCGCCCTGACAACAACTGGCCATGCAGGAAATGACGGCTCCCCCGCCACCTGTCCGCTGTGGTTCCGTGAGGCCCACTGGCCGAAAGAGACAGCGAGCCGGCGCGGATCAGCGCGGGCGGAGCCGGATGTCCTGAGCGTTCTGCGACAGGGGACAAACAACTCCAAGCGGAGGACATGTGAGCGGCACGACGACGACGCGGGCTGGTGCCGGGGGCATGCTCGGCTTCGACCCCACCGACCCAGGTTTCCAGCAGGACCCCTACCAGCACTACCGGCGCCTGCGGGAAAGCACCCCCGTCTTCCGCAGCCCGGCGGGCTTCTGGGTGCTCACCCGGCACCGGGAGTGCGACCTCGTCATGAGGGACGAGCGGTTCGGCTATCCGTCGCCCGCGGCGACGGCCCCGGACACGCCCGACGGGACGGCGCTGCCCGGCGGATTCGCCGACCAGCGCCACATGCTCATCTTCATGAACCCGCCGGACCACACCCGGATGCGCCGCGTCCTGCGCGACACCTTCGGACCGCGCGTCATGCGCAGCGCCAACGGCTACATCGAGCAGCGGACCGGGCAACTCCTCGACGAGGCCCTGCACAACGGCCCCGAGTTCGACCTCATCACCGCCCTCGCGCACCGGCTGCCGTTCGGAGTCATCTGCCACCTGCTCGGGGTGCCGGAGCCCGACCACCTGATGATCGAGAAGTGGGCGCAGGACTACCTGGCCGGCGTGAGCCCCTCGTTCACCGTCTCCCAGGCCAACCACCAGGCCAGGGACGAGGCACTGACCGGGCTCAACGACTACTTCCTCGCGCTGGCGGCAGAGCGGCGCCGCGCACCGGGAGAGGACGTGCTGAGCCGCCTCGCGGCCGCGGCCGACCAGGGAGAGATCAGCGAACAGGAGCTCCTGGGCACCTGCATCCTGCTGTTCATCGCCGGACACGGCACGACCACCAACCTCATCGGCAACGGTGCCCTCGCCCTGCTGCGACACCCCGACCAGCTGGCCCGGTTCCGCAGCGAGCCGGAACTGGCGGGCAGCGCCGTCGAGGAACTCCTGCGCTACGACTCGCCCTCCCACCTGTCCATCCGGGTGGCGTTCGAGGACGTCGACCTCGGCGAGGGCAACGTGGTCGGCGCGGGCGAACAGGTCATCGCCGTCCGGGGCGCCGCCAACCGCGACCCCGACGCCTTCCCGGACCCGGACACCCTCGACCTCGGCCGCACCGACAACCGCCACCTCAGCTTCGCCTCGGGCATCCACGTCTGCTTCGGCGCGCCCCTGGCCCGCACCCAGGGCAAGGTCGCCCTCGGCACGCTCTTCCGCCGGGCACCCGGGCTGACGCTGGCCGCCGACCGGTTCGAGTACAAGCCCAGCCTGCTCTCCCGCGCACTGGAAGCCCTCCCGGTCACCACCGGCTGAGTTCCGCGCACCCACCCTCAACCTTGGAGATTCGGATGAGTACCAAGAACCTCATCGTGGAAGGCGTGCTGGAGCTGACCGGCGGCGCCGACACCGACGGCGCCCTCGAGAAGTACTACGCGCCCGACTTCACCCAGCACAGCCCGCTGTGCTCGGACGGTCCGGCGGGCCTGCGCCAGCTGACCGAGCGGGCCAAGGGCGCCGGCGCCCAGTACGAGCTGCTGCGCTCGATCGCCGAGGACGACCTGGTGCTGCTGCACGCCCGGGTCACCGGCCTCGCCGAGGTGCCGCTCATCCTGTTCAACCTGTACCGCGCCGGCGACAACAAGATCCAGGAGCACTGGGAGGCGCTGGGCCCGGAGATCGGCCCGACCGCGTCCGGCCACGACATGGGCGACGGCCCCGCCGAGGTCACCGACCGCGACCGCACCGCCGCGAACAAGGACCTGGTACGCCGCCTGATCGACGAGGTCTACGTCGGCGGCGACCTGGCCGCGCTCGACGGATACGTCAAGGACGGCGAGCTGACCCGGCACGCCCCCGGAGTCGCCGACGGTGTCGCCGGCCTGCGCGAGACGCTCGCCGGCGCCGACTACCTCAAGGTCCACCGGGTCCTGGCCGAGGGCAACTTCGTCTTCACCCACTCCGAAGGCACCCTGAACGGCACACCGCACGCCTTCGGCGACCTGTTCCGCGTCGCGGACGGGAAGATCGTCGAGTACTGGGACATCAGGACCGAGATCCCCGAGCAACTGCCGCACAGCAACGGCATGTTCTGAGCGGGGGAGAGAAGATGAGGGCGGCGCCGGCACCGACACGGCCGCCGGCGGCCGCCGACGGTGACCTCCGCGCGTACGAGAGCGACGAACAGCGCTGGCGAGCGGTCCGGGAACGCGACGACGCCGCCGACGGACGGTTCTACTACGCCGTGACGACGACCGGGATCTACAACCGGCCCTCGTGCGCGGCACGCCTGGCGCGGCGGGAGAACGTGGAGTTCCACGCGTCGCTCGAGGAACTGCACACCCGAGGCTACCGGCCCTGCCGCCGCTGCCAGCCGGGCGAGCCCGAGCCGAACCGGCTGCAAGCCGCCATCGTGGCCCGCACCTGCCTGCTGATGAACACCGCGGTGGCGCCACCGAACCTGGACGACCTGGCGCACAGCGCCGGCTACAGCCGCTTCCACTTCCACCGCATGTTCAAGTCACTGACCGGCCTGACCCCGCACGCCTACTGGACGGCGGTCCGGGCACAGCGGGTGCGCGAAGAGCTGATCCGCGCGCGGACCGTCTCCGACGCGATCTACCAGTCGGGCTTCACCACCACGGGCCAGTTCTACGCCGTCTCCTCGTCGATACTGGGCATGACCCCGCAGGAGTACCGCGCGGGCGGGGCGGGCCTGGAGATCCACTCGGCCATGGGCGCCACCGACGCGGACCCGGTACTGGTGGCGATGACGGCGACAGGAGTCTGCGCGGTTCTGGAGGGCCCGGAGCACGCGGCCCGCGCGCGGCTGGCGGAACTCTTCCCCTATGCGGTGCGCCGTGCCGACGACCGGGGCTTCGAAGCGCGACTCGCCCACGCACTGGCTCACCCCGCGGCCGGGCATCCCGTCGATGCGCTTCTTCCGCGGGATGTCCGCCGAGTCTGCCGGCATGAGCGGATCCGCCGACTGCTCCGCATCCATCTGGACCCGGCATCCGCCTCCGGTCCCGCCCCGGCCCCCGGCAAGGAGACGGCGCTGCACGTGAGCTGAGCGCCCGCACCACCACACAGCCCGCCCGTGACGTCTGCCGGGCGGGCTTCTTCATGCACCGTGGCGTGATCTTTCCTACGAGCCGACCACCCAGGTCCGCGGCGGGCACATCAGGATCTCGCCATGCGGCGTCCTTTGTCACATCGCCGTCGCCGAGGCCGTCTTCGGTCTGAATCCGCAGGCCGCACACGCCGTCGGGCCTGGCCCGTACGACGGTCCGGGAGCCTCCTCGCCGTGTTTGTCAGCCGTTGCGAAAATGCGCCGGGCGGGCGGGAAAGCCGCCGAGTACGAGCGCAATTTTCTGAGTGCCGGTGGCGTGAACCGATCTATAGCGTGGCCGTATTGACTCATCAGGACAAAGGGGTTGGCTCGATGGCTCGCCACGCTGAAGGTATCCACAGGCGGAACTTCCTCACCGGGGGCGCGGCTGCCGGAGGAGCCGCCCTCCTGACCGGAACGGCCCTCGCCACACCGTCCGCAGCGGCTGACCAAGCCGTACCGGCGGCGGGGCCGATCACCACGGTGGCCCCCGGTGACAAGCGGTACAAGGACCTGGTGCAGGGCTGGAACCAGAGATGGTCCTCCGCACCCGAGAGGATCTGCCTCGCCGAGACGACCGCGCAGGTCCGCTCCGTCGTCCAGGCGGCCGTGACCGCCGGGAAGCGCCTGACGGTGCGCAGCGGCGGCCACTGCTTCGAGGACTGGGTGTTCAACCCCGACGTACAGGTCATCCTCGACATGACCAGGATGGACCGGATCTACTTCGACCCCGACAAGAACGCCGTCTGCGTCGAAGCCGGCGCGCAGGTGCTGAACGTGTACGAGCGCATGTACCGCACCTGGGGCGTCACCATCCCCGCCGGCACCTGCTTCCAGGTCGGCGTCGGCGGCCATGTCAGCGGCGGCGGCTGGGGCCTGCTCTGCCGCCAGATGGGGCTGATCGTCGACCACCTGTACGGCGTCGAGGTCGTCTGCGTCGGCGCCGACGGCACGGCGACGGTCAAGGTCGCCACCCGCGAGCCGAACGACCCGAACCGTGACCTGTGGTGGGCCCACACCGGCGGTGGCGGCGGCAACTTCGGTGTCGTCACCCGCTTCTGGTTCCGCTCTCCCGGAGCGACCGGCACCAACCCCGCGAAACTGCTTCCGCAGCCGCCGGCCGAGGTGTTCCTGCACGCCACCGCCTGGCCCTGGGCCGATATGACCAAGGACCGCTTCGCACGGCTGGTCAAGAACTTCGGCGACTGGCACACCAAGAACCTCAAGTCCGGCACCGTCAACGACAACCTGACCAGCGTGCTGTGGCTGAACCACAAGTCGGCCGGCTACATCGGCCTGGTCACCCAGGTCGACGCGACCGTCCCGGACGCGCAGAAGATACTCGACGACTACCTCGGCGCCATCACCGCCGGCCTGGACGTGGCCCAGGAGCCGATGACCACCCCCATGGGCGAGGTGGCGGCCATGCCCGACCTCGCAGCCCCGCGCCGGATGCCCTGGCTCCAGGCCGCCCGCTACATCGGCACCACCAACCCGACGCTGAACGACCCCACCTTCAGGTCCGACTTCAAGTCCGCCTACTACCGCAAGACCATGCCGACGGCCCACATCGACGAGTTCTACCGGCACCTGACACGGGACGACCTCGTCAACTCCACCGCCGCGGTGCAGGTGAGCTCCTTCGGCGGCCAGGTCAACGCGGTCGCCCCGGACGCCACCGCCGCCCCGCACCGCGAAGCCGCGTTCAAGGCGGCCTGGGGACTGTGGTGGAACGACCCCGCGGCCGAGGACATCTCACTGCGCTGGATCCGCGAGTTCTACCACGGTGTCTTCGCCGCCACGGGCGGTGTCCCCGTCATCAACGACGTGACCGACGGCGCCTACATCAACTACCCGGACATCGACCTGAGCGACCCGAAGTACAACACCTCCGGCGTGCCCTGGCACGACCTGTACTACAAGTCCGGCTACGCCCGGCTCCAGAAGGTCAAGCAGGCGTACGACCCGCGCGACTTCTTCCGCCACAGCCAGTCGGTGAAGCTGCCGACCACCTGACAGGGCCCGCTCGACCCGCCGCGCCCTCACCGTCCACCACGGTGAGGGCGCGGCACGGTCATGCCGTCACGCCGCCTCGCTCCCGGCCGTCGCACCCGGCAGGGTGTACGCCGGCGCGGACGCCAGCGACAGCACGGCACGAGCGATCGCGTCGGAGTCGCCCAACGTCACCGAGTTCACCCCGGGCCTGATACCGGCGGCCGTCACCCAGTGCACGGACTCGGTGGGCACGCCGTACGCGAACCGCCGCGGGTGCGCCCGGCCCGAGGCGTCCACCAGACGGTAGGGCCGCTCGGTGACCGCGAGACCACCCGTCTCGTACGTCCGCGTGCCGGGACCCTGGATGCGATAGCGGCTGCACTGGCCGGTCGCCCGCAGATGGAGCAGCAGCGGGTCGGCGGTGCGCCGCAGGTCGATGTCGGGCAGCCGGGCCTCGATCAGCACCCCGGCCCGCACCTCGGAACCGGGCACCTTCGGCGAGGACGCCACGAACTCCCCTGCCTCCTCGTCCAGTTCCATCCGCACGTCGGGGCCCACGATGGTGAGGACACCGGCCTCGATCAGCGCGATCATCTCCCGGATGCGGGAGGCGGGCGGCCCGATCGACAGGAACGCGTTGAGCGGGGTGTACCAGCGGTCGAGGTGGTCGCGGTGCGAGTCCGCGGTCAGACCGTTGTGGTCGATCAGCAGCCGTATCTCGTTGCGCAGATCCCGCA
This sequence comes from Streptomyces sp. NBC_00490, assembly GCF_036013645.1. Taxonomy (NCBI): domain Bacteria; kingdom Bacillati; phylum Actinomycetota; class Actinomycetes; order Kitasatosporales; family Streptomycetaceae; genus Streptomyces; species Streptomyces sp. NBC_00490. Next base: position 185,195 of record NZ_CP107870.1, read on the forward strand.
GCGCGTCCAGCGCCGCCTTCAACGGCCCCGACACATTGCCCTCGAGAGCGTCCGCCACGTCCTGGCCCAGCCGCGTCAGCAGCCACTCCTGCCAGGCGTCCGGACTGTCGAACCGTGCCCCCTCGTCGGGGCGGGTGACGCGCCCCCAGTCCCAACGGTCGGCGGCGGCCACCCCGTACGCGTCCAGCACCTCGCCCTCGGCGGAGCTGTCCCACGGCGCGTCCAGCAACTCCTTGCGGAAGGCGTCCACGACCTGTGGCTCCTCGGTGCGGGCCAGCAGCGCGGTGTAGTAGACCGTCTCGGCCTCCTTGGCGATCAACGGCCAGATGTCGGCCCGGAAGTCCAGGCCGCCGCAGCGCGCGCCCCGCGCCCGCAACTCGGCCACCTTCGCCTCGTCCAGCAGCAGCGGGTGGTGCCGGCCGTGGGCACCCTTCTCGTTCTCGCCGCGCGCGTGATACGGCACCCCGCGCCGGGAACCGGCGTGCAAGGCGGGCTCACGGCCCGAGGGCCGATAGACCAGCCGCCCGTCCACCTCCTCGTACACCCCACCGCGCCCCTGGGTGAACAGCGCCATGTAGTCGAAGAAGTTGAGCCCCAGCCCGCGCAGCAGCACCGGCTCACCCGCTTTGACGAACTCCAGGTCGATGTCGGCCGGATTGACCGGCCGCACATGCCGCAGCCCCAGAGCCTGGGCCTTCTTGTGCAGCCGGGCCAGCGTGTCGGGGTCCTCCGCCTCCACATGCCCCAGGGACAGCACCACCGCGTCCAGGCCGGTCAGTTCGCGGCCGTTCTCCAGCCGCACGGTCTGCGTCGCCTCCGGCCCGTCCGCCGCGTCGTCCAGGGCGACGGCGCGAGTGTGGTGGACGACGATGTTGACGTGGAACGGGGCGAGCGCGACCACCCGGTTGAACACCCACTCCAGGTAGTGGCCGTAGAACGCGCGGGTCGGATACGTGTCGGGGCCCATCCCGCGCGCCTCCGCGTGAAAACCGTCGTCCAGACCGGACTCCCCGGGTTCCAGCGACGCCATCAGCTGCGCCCACTCGTACAGGCTCGGTCCGGTCTCCAGCGGGCCCTCCATCTCCACCGACTCGTCGGTGAAGAGAGTCACCTGGGAGGCGACGGTGTTCATCAGCAGATGCCGGGACTGGCTGCCGCGCCATACACGGCCCGAGCCCGGCCGCTCGGACTCGACCACGTGCACGGTGAGTCCGGTGTCCGGGGCGAGGGCGGCGTTGGCGCAGACGCGTGCCAGCACCGACAGGCCGCGGGGCCCGGTGCCGATGATGCACATGGTCAGTCGCTGGTTCCCCATCTGTTGCTCCTGCTCGGCGTAAAAAGGCGTGGAAAGGCATGGATAGGCACGGCAAGGCGTTGACTCACGGGAGAGACGAGGGAGCCGCAACGGCCTGTCATGGCACGGCTCCGGTACGAGGGAAGCAAATCCTCTTTGCCGAATTCGGGTCAACGAATGGCTGCCTGAGGCGCCGCGCCGGTGCCGCCAACCGATAAAACGTGCCAGTGTTCTGCCGCACCACGAATGCCGTGGCGTCCTATTGCGCGGTCCTGGGCACACGCTCCACCGCGCTTTGCCATACGACTGTCATGCCGCCCGGCTCCGGCAGCGGCGGGGCGAGCTTCAAGCCCGGCTTTAGCCCCCTTGCGGACACTGGCCGGACCCCGCCCTTTCAAGGGCCCACACCCTGGCCGCCATCGCCGAGGAGCACTCCATGACGACCCGTACCTCCGGGCAGGCCGCACTTGCCGCCGGGCTGCACGGCTGGCTCACCGCTCGTCTCGCGCTCTACCTCGACCGTCCCGAGGAATCCCTGGACGACCGCACCCCTCTCGTCACCTACGGCATGGACTCGGTGACGGCACTGAGCCTGTGCGGCGACCTGGAGGACGAGCACGGCCTGATCGTCGACCCGAACCTGGTCTGGGACCATCCCACGATCGCCGCCATCGTCGACCATCTGACACCACGTCTGACGACTCAGGGCATGGACTGGAACCTGTAACCACGTCGCCCCGGCCCCGCACAGACCGAAGCAGCGCGCGTCCGCCGATACACCGGCGGACGCGCGCTGTTCGTCACCACGGCTCAGGCACTGAGGACGGGCGCCTCCTGGACGACCGGGTGGTCGCTGCCCAACGGGCCTATCGCACTCGCCCCGCCCGGCGAGCCGACCGTCTCGAACACCTCGGCGTTGGCCGGGCCGAACGCACTCCACTGCTCCGGCAGATCGTCCTCGTAGAAGATCGCCTCGACCGGGCAGACCGGCTCGCACGCCCCGCAGTCCACGCATTCGTCCGGGTGGATGTAGAGCATGCGCGGTCCCTCGTAGATGCAGTCCACGGGGCATTCGTCGATGCAGGCCTTGTCCTTCACCTCGACGCAGGGCTGAGCGATGACGTACGTCATGAGGGGGCTCCTCTGAACGGAAAAGGAAAAAGGAAAAGAGGGAACGGGAACGGGGGTGGGGCCGGGTGGGATCACACGCCGACGGTCCAGGTGTCGCCGCCGGCCAGCAGGGCGGCCAGGTCGCCCTTGCCGTTCTGTTCGATCGCCGCGTCCAGCTGGTCGGCCATCTGGACGTCGTAGACGGGGCGTTCGACGTCGCGGAAGACACCGATCGGGGTGTGGTGGAGGGTGTCGGGGTCGGCGAGGCGGGAGAGGGCGAAGGCGGTGACGGGGGAGGGGGAGTGGGCGTCGTGGACGAGGATGTCCGCCGCGTTCTCCGGGGTCACGTCGACCACCTCGAGGCCGCCGGTGTTCCGGTCGCGGACCACGCCGCGTGAGCCGTCGGTGCCGAAGCGGATGGGCTGCCCGTGTTCGAGGCGGATGACCGCTTCCTCGGCCTGCTGCCTGTCCTTGAGGACTTCGAAGGCGCCGTCGTTGAAGATGTTGCAGTTCTGGTAGATCTCGACGAGGGCGGTGCCGGGGTGGGCGGCGGCCTGGCGCAGGACCTCGGTGAGGTGTTTGCGGTCGGAGTCGACCGTGCGTGCCACGAAGGACGCCTCCGCGCCGATGGCCAGTGACACCGGGTTGAAGGGGGCGTCGAGGGAGCCCATCGGCGTCGACTTGGTGATCTTGCCGACCTCGGAGGTGGGGGAGTACTGGCCCTTGGTGAGGCCGTAGATCCGGTTGTTGAACAGCAGGATCTTGAGGTTGACGTTGCGGCGCAGGGCGTGGATGAGGTGGTTGCCGCCGATGGACAGGGCGTCGCCGTCGCCGGTCACCACCCACACGCTCAGGTCCCGCCTGGAGGTGGCGAGTCCGGTCGCGATCGCGGGTGCGCGGCCGTGGATGGAGTGCATGCCGTACGTGTCCATGTAGTACGGGAAGCGGGAGGAGCAGCCGATGCCGGAGACGAAGACGATGTTCTCTTTGGCCAGGCCCAGTTCCGGCATGAAGCCCTGGACCGCGGCGAGGATCGCGTAGTCACCGCAGCCGGGGCACCAGCGCACTTCCTGATCGGACTTGAAGTCCTTGGGCAGGAGGCGGAGTTCAGTGGTCATGGATCGTCGCCTCCAGTGCGTGCGCAAGCTGTTCTTCCTTGAACGGCATGCCGTTGACCTGAGTGAAGGGCCGTACGTCGACCAGGTAGCGGGCACGCAGCAGCGTCGACAGTTGGCCCAGGTTCATCTCGGGGACGACGACATGCTCGTATCGGCTGAGCACGGTGCCGAGGTTCCGCGGGAAGGGGTTGAGGTGGCGTAGGTGGGCCTGCGCGATGGACTCGCCGGCCGCTCGTAGCCGTCGTACGGCTGCGGTGATGGGTCCGTAGGTGGAGCCCCAGCCCAGGACGAGGGTGCGTGCCTCGTGCGGGTCGTCGACCTCGATATCGGGTACGTCGATGCCGTCGATCTTGGCTTGGCGGGTGCGGACCATGAAGTCGTGGTTGGCGGGGTCGTAGGAGATGTTGCCGGTGCCGTCCTGCTTCTCGATGCCGCCGATACGGTGTTCCAGGCCCGGCGTGCCCGGGATGGCCCAGGGGCGGGCCAGGGTCTGCGGGTCGCGTTTGTAGGGCCAGAAGACCTCGGTGCCGTCGTCCAGGGTGTGGTTGGGGCCCTGGGTGAACTGCACGGTCAGGTCGGGGAGTTCGTCGACGTCCGGGATCCGCCAGGGCTCGGAGCCGTTGGCCAGGTAGCCGTCCGACAGCAGCATCACCGGGGTGCGGTACGTCAGTGCGATGCGGGCCGCCTCCAGCGCCGCGTCGAAGCAGTCCGCTGGCGTCTTCGGCGCGATGACCGGGACCGGCGCCTCGCCGTTGCGGCCGAACATGGCCTGGAGCAGGTCTGCTTGTTCGGTCTTGGTGGGCAGGCCGGTGGAGGGCCCGCCGCGCTGGATGTCGATCACCAGCAGCGGCAGCTCCAGCGACACCGCCAGACCGATCGTCTCCGACTTCAGGGCGACGCCCGGGCCGCTGGTCGTCGTCACGGCCAGGCTGCCGCCGAAGGCGGCGCCCAGGGCGGCGCCGATGCCGGCGATCTCGTCCTCGGCCTGGAAGGTGCGGACGCCGAAGTTCTTGTGGCGGCTCAGTTCGTGCAGGATGTCGGAGGCGGGGGTGATCGGGTAGGAGCCCAGGAACAGGGGCAGGTCGGCCTGGCGGGACGCGGTGATCAGTCCGTAGGACAGGGCCAGGTTCCCGGAGATGTTGCGGTAGGTGCCGGTGGGGAACGCGGTGGCGGCGGGGGCGACTTCGTAGGAGACGGCGAAGTCCTCGGTGGTCTCGCCGAAGTTCCAGCCGGCGGTGAAGGCGGCCAGGTTCGCCTTCATGATCTCGGGTTTCTTGGCGAACTTGGTCTTCAGGAAGCGTTCGGTGCCGGCGGTGGGCCGGTGGTACATCCAGGACAGCAGGCCGAGCGCGAACATGTTCTTGCTGCGTTCGGCTTCTTTGCGGCTGAGGTCGAATTCCTTGAGGGCTTCGACGGTCAGCGTGGTCAGGGGTACCGGGTGGAGGCTGTAGCCGTCCAGGGAGCCGTCGTCCAGCGGTGAGGTGGCGTAGCCGACCTTCTGCAGGGCTCGTTTGGTGAACTCGTCGGTGTTGACGATGATCTCGGCGCCGCGTGGCAGGTCGGCGATGTTGGCTTTGAGGGCGGCCGGGTTCATCGCGACCAGGACGTTCGGTGCGTCGCCGGGGGTCAGGATGTCGTGGTCGGCGAAGTGCAGCTGGAAGCTGGAGACACCGGGCAGGGTTCCGGCGGGTGCCCGGATCTCGGCGGGAAAGTTCGGCAGGGTGGACAGATCGTTGCCGAAGGTCGCTGTCTCGGAGGTGAAACGGTCACCCGTGAGCTGCATACCGTCACCCGAATCGCCCGCGAAGCGGATCACGACACGGTCGAGACGCGTAACTGGCTTGGCCTGAAGGCTCACTGTGGTCGGTCCCTCGCTTCATTGCGGACTCTCACGCGGCCGCCCATTCGACCGCCCCGGACTTGTGAAGGGCTAAATCCGCCAGAACCCGTCTCGTCGCCAGGTGACCGCGAAATGGCTGGAACGAGGTTCTCCACCGGGTTCCCGGCCTGGTCGGAGGGGTTGGAGCGGCCGACGGGGACGAACCGGACGGCCGGATTCTTCAGAGGGCCTTAAGTCATGGTCGAGTCACGGTCCCTAGCGTTCAGTCGCACACCGTGGAGTACCGGGAGTACCCGAGCCTGTGGCGCAAGTCGGCGCCCGGTGGTCCTGAGGGGAAACATGCTGACCGATTTGCCGGTGCACGAGCCGACGACGGAGATGGTGGGTCGCGAACTGGAGCTGACGTCGGTGTGCGGACGGCTCGAGGACTCCTCCCTTCGGCTGATCACGCTCGCCGGCGCCGGTGGCGTGGGCAAGAGCCGCCTGGCCGCCGAAGCCGCCCGTCTGCTCGACGACACCTTCCCCGGCGGCATCCGCACCGTGGACCTGCCCGCCTGCCCCGGCCCCGAAGAGGCGGTGGCCACCGTCGCCCGCGCCGTCGACGCACTGCGCCAACCCCTTCCCGCAGCGCACGAACCGTCGACGGCGGCCGGCGCCGCGCCCGCACACGACCTGAAGAGCGGCCTCGAGCCCCGCCCCCGAGCGCTGCTGATCCTCGACGGGGTGGAGCACATCGCCGCCCGGCTGGCCCCTGTCGTCGCCGATCACCTGGCCGGCTGCCCCTGGCTCACCGTCCTCGCCACCGGCCAGGAGGTCCTGCGCATCTACGGCGAGCAGGTGGTCCCCGTCGCGCCGCTGCCCCCACCCGGCCCGCTCTTCGAACCCGACGTCGCCGACGTACAGGACAACCCGGCCGTGCAGCTGTTCACCCGTCGCGCCCACGAGGTGAACCCCGGGTTCGCGCTCACGGCCGAGAACGTCACCTCCGTCGTCGACATCTGCAACCTGCTGGAGGGCGTGCCCCTCGTCCTGGAACTGGCCGCACGCCGGCTGCGGCTGTTCCCGCTCCAGGAGGTGCAGTCGTGGCTGCACCGGGGCGGCGACAGCCATCTGGCCGGGCTCGTCGACGTACCGCCCCGGCAGCGCTCCCTGCTCGCCGCCGCCGAATGGAGCTGCCGCGGCCTGACCGACGGTCAACGGACGCTGCTCGCCCGGCTGGCGCTGTTCCGGCAGGGCGCCACCCTCGCCACCGCCGAGAAGATATCCCCGCTGTCTGCCGCTGAGACCGCCGCCGCGATCGAGGAGCTCCTCGACCGCAACCTGCTCCGGCTCGACGAGAGACAGCACACCGACAGCCGGCTGACGATGTCGCGCACCATCCGCGTCCACAGCCTCGCCGTCCTCGACGGCGACGCGGAGGAGGCCGCGGCGGCCCGCCGGGTCCACACCCGCCACTACCAGAAGCTGATGCACTCCCTCGAAGGCCGCTTCCACGGCTCCGAGCAGCAGCGCTGGCTGCGGCTGGCCGCCGCCGAGCACGACAACGTCCTGGCCGCCCTCGACCACGTGGCCGAAGGGGCCGACCTCGCGCCGCGCGCCGCCCTGGTCACCGCCTGCCTGCGGCCCTGGCTGGTCCGCGGCGAACTCAAGCCGGGCCTGCACTGGTTCGACTCCACCGCACAGGCCATGCACGAGGCGGACGGCCGGTCCGGCAACGAGGAGGAGACGGACCTGCGGCTGCGGGCCCGGCTGCACACCGGCGCCGGCCTGCTCGCCGCCGCCCTCGGCGACCACGACGGAGCCGCGCACCGCCACCGCCGGGCCGTCGCCCTGTACAAGCGGCTGCGCGACGCCAGGGCCGGGGCGCTGGCCTCGGCCCGCATGGGGCACGCACTGTTCCGGTGCGGCGACCAGGCGGTGGGCCGGTCCCTGCTGATCGCCGCCCGCACCGCCCTGGAGGGACAGGGCGACACCGTGGGATCCGCGGAGGCCGCCGCCTCCCTCGCCGAGGTGATGATGGCCTCCGACCATCGCCAGGACGCCCTCTCCCTGCTGGAGCGGGCCGAGCGCATCCAGCGGCAGAACGGCGAGATCCGTGACCTGGCCCGCACTTTGCACCTGCGGGCCCAGCTCGCCTGGGACGAGGACGACGAGGCCGGGGCGCAGTCGGCACTGCGGCAGAGCCTGACTCTGTATGACTCGATCGACGAGCGCACCGAACTGGCCGCGGCGCTCGACTCGTTCGCCCTGCTCCTGCAGCGCGGCGCCGGCCAGCCGCAGCGCGCCACCCGGCTGCTGGCCGCCGCCGAGAACCTGCGTCGCCGCACCGGTGTGAAGGTCGACAGCGAACGCTGGGACCGCCTTCAGGGCGCGGTCACCGAACTGCGCAGCCAACTCGGCTGGAGCGTCTTCGCCACCGCCTGGGTCGAAGGGCTGCGCCTGCGGCCCGAGACGATGGTCGGCGAAGCGCTCGCCGCGGTCCAGCCGGGCCAGGGCGCCGAGCGCGGCGAGGCCGCCGCACTCACCCCCCGCCAGCTCCAGGTGGCGCTCCTGGTCGCCGAGGGAATGACGAACCGCCAGATCGCCTCCCGGCTCAAGATCGCCGAATGGACGGTCGTCAACCACGTCCGCAACGTGATGCGCAAGCTCGGCTGCCGCTCCAGGGTCCAAGTGGCCTGGGCCGTCGGCAGGAGACGCTGATGACGGCATCCCGTCCCGCACCGCACAGCCCCACCCTGCGCACCGGCCCGGGGGCGGCAAAACCCACGGCGTCCGCCGCCCGGGCGCCGATCACCCCCGACGGCAGCGTCCCCCTCGCCGATCTGCTGGCCGCCGTACGGCCACCCGCCGAGCAGATCCGCCGCTTCACCGGCGAGGGACACTGGCGCTCCGCCACACTCCTGCACGACCTGCACCGCAATGCCGCGGCGCACCCGCACCGCACCGCGATCGTCGCCCACCGCGCCCACCACCCGGCCGCCACCCGCGTACTGCGCATCTCCTACGGCCAGCTCGTCGGTTACGTCGACCGGTTCGCGCACGCCCTGGACGCCCTCGGCGTACGGGCCGGCGACCCCGTCGCCTTCCAACTGCCCAACCGGTGGGAGACCTGCGCCCTGCTGCTGGCCTGTCTGCGGATCGGCGCCGTCGCCGTGCCCGTGATGGCCGGATACGGAGCCCGTGACCTGGAGAGCGTCCTCGGCGCGGCCCAGGCCCGGATCTGCGTTGTCCCCGACCGGTGGGAGGGCACTACCCCCGCCCAGGTCCTGGCCGACCTCGCACCCACCCTGCCCTGGCTGCGCCATCGGGTGGTCCTGGGCGACGCGGCCGCCACCGGCGCGGTCGACTTCACCCGGCACTTCGTGCACACTCCCCACGAACGCTACCGGCGCGACGGCTGGCTGCCGCTGCCCGCCGGCCTCGCCGACCGGATCAGCCTCGCCGTCACCTCACTGGGCCTGCACCGCGCACACAGCATGGCCATGCACACCCCCAACACCCTGCACGCCGGCCTGGACCCGCGCTCGCGGGTCACCGCGTTCACGGCACTGCCGCTGGCCACGCTGCCGTCACTGCTGCACACGATGGTCGGCCCGCTCACCCACGGCACCACCGTGGTCCTGCAGGACGTCTGGGACCCGGAGACCGCACTGGACCTGATGGCCTCGGCGGACGTGCGCGCCGTGCTGGCCACTCCCGCGCAGTGGGCGGAACTGGTCGCCGCCCAGGAACAGCGGCCGCGCCCGCCGGGCCGGCTCGAGCACGCGCTCCTTCCCGGCGGGGCCGACGCCACCACGCGCCTGGCACACCAGGTCCACGAGACGCTGCGGGTGCCGCTGGACGTGACGACGAGTCCGGCGCGGGACGCCGACGGCGACCCGGCGGCCCTGGCCGACTCCGGCCACCAGCGGCCGCACCGCCGCGGCCCCGCCTCACCGCTTGCGGTATGGCAGCGCGAGAGCGGTGGGCTGCGCCCGGTCTGGGACGGGGACGACTGGACCGACACCGGCCCGCACGAGGAGGACCGTACCGTCGAGGAGGTCGGCGGTGTCTTCCTGGTCCCGGTCACCGAGGTCGAGGAACACCTGCTGACCCATCCCCACGTCGCCGAAGCCGCCGTCGTCGCCAGCACCGACCCCGAACACGGCGAGCTCGCCTGTGCCGTCGTCGTCCCCGAAGGCGACCCGCCCTCCCTCCTCGATCTGCGCGCCCATCTGCTGGCCCGGGGCATCCTCACCTCCCACCTGCCCGCCCGTCTCGAACTGGTTCCGGCGCTCCCTCGCTCCGCGACCGGCCGCGTCCTGCGCCACCGCCTCCAGGACACGCTGCCCACCACCTGACCGTCATGAAGCGGGCCGGGCGAAGTCCGCTGCGGTTCGGCGGCGCCCCGAAGGGGCGCGGGGAACTGCGCGAGCAGCCACGACGGCGCCGCAGACAGACAACAACGCGTCCACTGCACTTCCAGCGGAGCGCTTAGGCAGCCGTGCCGACCGGCCGCACCCCGGCGCTCTGCCGGTCGAGCGTGGCGGCGATGTGCAGGGCGATGTCACCGGGGGTGAGACTCAACTTCCTTAGGATCTCCGCGCGTTCGGCATGTTCCAGGAACTCCTGGGCGATGCCGAACTTCCGCAGCGGGGTGTCCACCCCGGCCGCCCGCAGTGCCTGCGCGACCGCCGAACCCACGCCCCCGGTCAGCTCGTTCTCCTCGACGGTCACCACCAGCCGGTGCCGGGCGGCCAGAGGTATGAGGCCGGGGTCGACGGGCTTGACCCAGCGAGGGTCGACGACGGTGCAGCCGACGCCCTCGCCGGCCAGCAGGACGGCGGTGTCCAGCGCGGTCTGCGCCATCGAACCGACCGCGACGACCAGGACGTCCTCCCGTTCCCCGCGGTGCAGCACGTCGATCCCGCCGATTGTGTCGACCGCGTCGAGATCCGCGTCAACCACCCCGCCGGGGAAACGCACCGCGGTCGGCCCGTCGGCGGCCACGGCCTGTCGGAACAGCTCGCTCAGCCGCCTGCCGTCCCGCGGTGCGGCGATCCGCAGCCCCGGCACCATCTGCAGGATCGACATGTCCCACACACCGTTGCGGCTCGCCCCGTCGTCACCGGTCACCCCGGCCCGGTCCAGTACGAGCGTCACCGGCAGCCGGTGCAGGGCCACATCCAGCAGCGCCTGGTCGAAGGCCCGGTTGACGGACATCGCGTGCATCGCCACCACCGGATGCAGACCGCCCAGCGCCAGCCCGGCCGCCGAGGTGACCGCATGCTGCTCGGCGACCCCCATGTCGAAGGTCCGCTCGGGGAAAGCCTGGGAGAACGCCGACAGACCCTTCTGCTCCATCAGCCCGGCGGTGACCGCGACCACGTCCCGGCGCTCGCGGCCCGCCGTGACCAACTCCTCGGAGAACACGGACGTCCAGGTGCGCTCCGGCACGGCGGCGACCTCACCGCGGCGGGCACGCGCGGTGTAGGAGCCCCGGGCCCGGTAGCGGTCCGGATCGTCGGTCTCGGGGGGCGTGTGACCGGCACCCTTGACGGTCACGGTGTGCACCAGGACCGGCCCGCCGTGCTGCCGGGCCTGTTCCAGCGCCCTCTCCAGGGCCTCGATGTCGTGCCCGTCGACCGGACCCACGTACTTCAGCCCCAGCCCCTCGAACGGATTCTGGGCGACGGCCACCTCCCGCAGGTTCTGCCGGGCACCGTGCAGGCCCTCGTACAGCGTGCCGCCGGGAACCGGGGTCCGCTTGGCGACGACCCTGCCCCACTCCAGGAACCGCTCGTACGCGGGCGAGCCGCGCAGCCGGGTCGCCCGCCCGGCCCCCGACGCGGCCGAGCGGCCGTTGTCGTTGAGGACGATGACGACGGGCCGGTCCTTGGCCGCCGCGATGCTGTTGACGGCCTCCCAGGCCATGCCGCCGGTCAGCGCGCCGTCACCGATCACCGCGACCACCGCACGCTCCCGCTCACCGTTGAGCTGATGTGCCTTGGCCAGACCGTCGGCGTAGGACAGGGCGGTGGAGGCGTGCGAGTTCTCCACCAGGTCGTGCACCGACTCGGCCTGCGAGGGATAGCCCGACAGGCCACCCTCCCGACGCAGCGAGTCGAACCGGTCGGCGCGCCCGGTGAGGATCTTGTGCGCATACGTCTGATGGCCGATGTCCCACAGGATCTGGTCCCGCGGCGACTCGAACACCCGGTGCAGCGCGAGGGACAGCTCCACGACACCGAGGTTGGAGCCCAGGTGCCCGCCCTTCTCGGGAACCTTGCGCACCAGCAGGTCCCGGATCTCACCGGCCAGCGCCCGCAGCGCGTCGTGGTCCAGACGGCGCAGGTCCCGCGGGGAGTCCACCGTGGCCAGCAGCGAGCCCAGCTCCTCCTCGCGTGCCCGGTGACCGGCCGCCGGCACGAACCGGATACCGGCGCCCGGCTCCAGACCGACCTCCGGGCCGGTGCGCGGCGGGTCGCAGGCGATCAGGATGTTGTAGTGGTTGGGGAAGTGGCAGGCGTCCCACCCCAGGACGGTGCCGATCCGCTCCCGGCCCACCCACACCTCGTCGCCGCGATCCAGCACACCGGCACCGGCGATCTCCGCGAAGCCGAGGAACCCGACCCGGTCGACGGTGCCACCCGGCGGCGTGTCCACCTGGTCGGTGGTGACCAGCTCATGCACCTCGCCGCGCTGCACACACCGGCTGGTGTGCTCCTCGAGCACCATGCCCCGGTCGTGACGGTGGTGCTTGAGGACCTTGACGACGGTGCCGTCGACGCTCTTCTTACGGCCGTTCTCCGGGTGTGCCATGACGTTCGGCTCCTTGGCGGTACGTGGCGGGAGGTGAGGCGGGGGGACGGCGGCGGGGCGGGACCACGCCGGTTCAGCCCCGGCCGGCAGGGGGTTCGGCGGCGTAGACCTGACCGACGAGCTCGAGCGTGGCCAGACCGTTGGGCCAGGTCTTGCGCTCGCCGCGCAGTACTTCCCCGAACTCCCGCAGCACGCCGACGTACTCGTGGGCCAGCGAGCTCTTGAAGTCCGGATAGCCGGCCAGCATGTCGGTCGTCAGCAGGCGGCCGTCGGCGAGGAGGACCTCGACGTCCTTGCGCTCCCCGTGCTCGTATGCCCAGTCCAGGTCCACCACGGCGGTGACACCCTCGCTGTCCTGAAGGGTGATCACCGCGAGGCGGTCGATGCCCGCCGGGTCACGGCCCACGCTGGCCTCCTTGAAGGCCACGTCGTCACCGAGGAACAGGTGCACCACGTCGAAGGCGTTGGGCCCGTTGTCCGCCACGCAGCCGCCACCGCAGCGCGCCGGGTCGAGATACCAGCGGTCCTTGCCGACGTGCTCCTCGATCTTCTCCCAGTAGCGCACGGTGAGCCGCTCCACCGGCACGTCCGCCGGCAGCGACTTCAGCAGGTCCAGGACGTTGGTGTTGTAGCGGCGGTGGTAGGCCGTGAACAGCGCCACCCCCTTCTCCTCGGCCAGGTCACGCAGCGTGCGCCCCTCCTGCACGGTGATGCCGAGCGGCTTCTCCACACACACCGCCACACCCGCGGCCAGGGCGTCCCGGCAGACCTCGAAGTGCACGTCGTTGGGGACGTTGACGACGACCGCGTCCAGCTCGGTCGAGGCCAGCAGCTCCCGGTGGTCGGTGAAGACCGGGATCGTGCCCCGGTGCGGTTCCAGGGTGGCCTCGTTCAGGTCGCACACCGCGGCCAGCTCGATGTCCTGGACCTCGCCGGCCAGCGCGTCGACGTAGAAGCGGGAGATGACGCCCAGGCCGATGATGCCGATACGGATACGGGGCTGAGTGGTCATCGGGTCCCTCCAAGGGGGGTCGGAACGGTCAGGGAGTGCTGGGCGGCGACCGCCTCCAGCTCGGCGAAGAGCGAGGCGGCCAGCGGAACGCCGTGCTCACGGGCGCTGCGGGCGTGCTGCGCCTCGGGCCAGCCCGGGTAGCGCACCGGGGAGTCGGGGTCCAGGGCGGGGGCGTCGAGCAGGGCGCCGAACAATTCCTCCGACTGCTTGAGGAACGTGCCCTGGTCGCGCAGCCTGCCCGGCGCGATGGCCAGGACGAAGAAGCCGATGTTGTCGTCACGGCCCTTGGTGGACGTCGGGCCCATCTCGGCGCCCGGCAGCAGCGCCGCCAGCGCCTCCACCATCAGGCTCAGCGCATAGCCCTTGTACGAGCCGGTCTCCGGCCGGCCGCCCAGCCACTGCAGATGGGCCTCGCCACGGTCGAACGCCGTGGGGTCGGTGACCGGCCGGCCCGCGTCGTCGACCAGCCAGCCCTCCGGGACCGACCGTCCCGCACGGGCCGCGGCCCGCACCCGGCCGGTCGGCACCACCGTGGTCGACATGTCCAGCACATACGGCGGGTACGGTCCGGCCGGTGCGGCGATCGAGAACGGGTTGGTGCCCAGCAGCGCCTCCGCGGCACCCGGCGGCCGGATGATCCGCTGGCCGCCGCAGTTGCCGGCCAGGAACCCGAGGGCGCCCTGCTCGGCCGCGTGCGCGGTGAAGTGGCCGGCGCATCCGAAGTGGGTGCCGTTGAACAGCGACACCATGCCGACGCCGTGGGTTCCGGCGCGTTCCAGGGCCAGATCCATCGCGGCCCGCGCCGACCACAGGCCCAGCGCGTCGTGCGCGTCGACGAGCAGGGCCGCGCCCCGGTCGGCGACGATCTCCAGGTCGGCGGCGGGATCGGCGCGCTTGTCGTCGAACAACGGCAGATAGAGACGGGTCAGGTTGGCAAGGCCGTGCGAGGTGACACCGGTCAGGTCGCCGTGGACCAGGGCACGGGCGGCTATCTCGGCCCGGTCGGGGGCCAGACCGCGCCGGGTGAACACCTCGGCGGTGAATGCGGCCAGCTCGTCGTAGTCCAGGCGAACGGCGGTGCGGTCGACGGTCGCAGTGGTGGTCATCTTCTCCTCATTCACAGAAATTCACGGGGGCCGTGACGGATCGACAGGGGCCATGAGCGGCCGCCGGGTCGTGAGGTCCGGCCCGCCCTCAGAGCAGTTCGGTGTGCGCGGTCGCGGCGAACGCGGTCAGCAGCCCGGCCACGTCCCCCGCGAACGCCTCCAGTTCGGCCCGCTCGGCGAACTCGCTGTCGGCGTGCGCGTGGTTGGCCTCCAGGTCACCCGGCCCGAGCACCGCGGTGAACACCCCCGGCAGGCCGCCCGTCCAGATCGCGTCGCAGGTGAAGGCCGGCAGGTCGGCGGGCCAGCGGGGCAGACCCACCCGCCCGGTCAGCAGCTCCTCGGCCCAGCCGTCGTGGGCGTCCAGCGTGGGAAGCCGTCGTTTGAGCCAGTCCACCCGGGTGATCAGCGCACCGTCCGCCGCGGTCTTCGCCAGCAGCGTGCTGTCGGCGAACAGGGCACGGAACCCGGTGAGCCCCGCCCGCACCTCGTCGTGCAGCGCCTTCTCCAGAGCGGCGCCCTCGGCGGCGGACCCGTACGACAGGTTCAGCAGTAACTGCCCACTGCCGTACACCTTGTTGTGCAGCGGCCCCGTCTGCAGGCCCGCCACACACACCTGCCCGCTGCCGGCCTGGGTGGGCAGCGTCAGCGCCAGATGCCCGGCCAGATGGCCCAGCAGCACACTCGCGTTGTGCCCGGCGGCCGGGGCGTCGTCGATCGCGTCGTCCCCGTCGACCTGCACGCGGGCGGTCATCGCGGCCGTGGAACGGGTCAGCAGCCGCCCGCGCGTGGGCTCGCAGAAGATGTTCAGCCGGCCCGTGTAACCCTGTTCGACCAGCGGCCGGGTGCCGAACACCCCCATGGCGCCGCCCTCTTCGCCGGACACCACCTGGATCAGCACACCGATCTCGGTGCCGATCCGCGGATCCTCGGCCGCCGCCGCGCGGATGCCGGCCAGCAGCGCCACCGCGGGCCCCTTCGCGTCGATGGCACCACGCCCGAAGAACGTGTCACCGTCCAGCTTCACCGGCTGCCGCCCGGCGACGGTGTCCATGTGCACGTTGAACATCACCGTCGACTGGCGGGGCAGCTCCGGCCCCAACCGCAGCACCAGACTGGGCTGCACCCGCAGGAACTCGGGATCGCGGGCGATCGCGGCACGCACCGCGGCCGGCACCTGCTCGTCGGTGAGCTCCTCCGCCGCGCACACGCCGTGCCACTCGACGGTGAACCCGAAAGCGCGGGCCGCCTCCGCGTAGGCGCGCTGGGCCTCCCACAGCCGGACCTCACCGTTCGGCGTGCCCTCCAGCGGGCCGGCCGTGGTCAGCGACAGCAGATGCAGCAGCAGCTGGTCGTCGTCTCGGGTCAGCGGCGCGTGGCGCGTTCCCTCAGCGGTCGGAGCGGACACGACTGGACTCCTCTCGAACGGTACGGCGGGGATCAAGGACTTCGGTGGCGACGAGCTGCTCGAGATGGCGGCCGTACTCGGCGAACAGGACGGGCCCGTCATCGCCCAGCTCGGTACGGCTCTCGTGGGGCCGCAGGGCCAGATGCGGTTCGATCGACCAGACGCCCGCGTAACCGGCCTCCAGCAACAGCCGCAGACAGTCCGCCACCCGGCTCTCGCCCTCGCCCGGCAGGGTGTAGGCGGCGCCGGCTCCACTGCCCACGGCGTCCTTGACGTGGACGTGGGCCACCGCCTCCGGACAGAGCTCCAGCAGCCGCACCAGTTCGTCGTACGCCCGGTAGTGGTAGGCGGCACCGTTGCCGGTGTCGAACAGCAGCCGCAGCGCGGGACTGTCGACCTCGGTCAGCAGCCGCCACATCCGCTCCGCGCTGCGCCCCGCCCAGCCGGCACAGTTCTCGTGCAGGAGCACCAGCCCGTACTCGGCGGCCCGCGCGGTCAACACCCGCATCCGGCGGATCACCTCGGCGCCCCAGTCGGCGTCGTCGAGACCGTCGTTGGGATACGACATGACTCTCACGTAACGGGTGCCGAGCGCCGCGCAGCGGGGGCCGAGCCGCTCCAGCTCCCACAGATCGGCGTCGATGCCCTGGCTGATCGGCCGTGACCAGTCGGCGATCCGCGAGTCCACGCAGGCGATGCCGAGACCCGCCGCACGCACCGTGCGCACGCAGGTGTCGAAGGCCTCGCCGTCCAGGTCGGCGAGGGCGACCCCGCCGATGCTGCGCAGCTCGATCAGCTGCCAGCCCAGGCTCGTGACCGCCGCGATCTGGTGGTCGAGGCTGCGTCCGGCCTCGTCGCCGATGCCGGCGTAGAGGATCCCGGGCACCGCCTCCCCCCGCGGAAGCGGGCCGACGGCCACGGTGCGGTCAGGAAGCATGAGGCACGACCTCCGGCTGGAAGGCCGAGACCTCGGCCCCCAGACGGGACAGCCGCGCGTGCTCCTTCGCCTCGGCGAGCAGTGTGGTCACACCGGCGTTGAGCTGGAAGTCGGGCTCCAGGTCGGCGCCGTAGGCGAACTGCTCGTAGGCGTGCACCAGGAACCGGGCGAGCGAGTCGTCCCGGAACACCGGCTGCGGAACCAGACCCTCGATCGAGGTGGTCAGGTGCGCGTGGTCGTCGCTCTCGCTGATCGGGTAGTGGCCCACCGCCCAGCCCCGGCTGAAGCCGAGCCGGATGACCCGCTCCCGCAGCGGCGAGGCGAGGTCGGAGAAGATCTCCGTCTGGCAGCCCGCCGTGTGGTCCAGGAAGAGCCGCGCGGCCCCCATCTCGGGCACCACGACGTTCTTCACCCGCAGATCGCGCAGTTCGGCGCCCACGGTCTTCGCCTCGCCGGCCAGCGACAGCACCACCCCCACCGAGTGCGGAAGCTCCACGTCGAAGGCGGTCGGATGCCCCTCGGTGGCCAGCGTGCGGGTGATCCGGGGCTTGCGCTGGGCGATGAACACCGTCTCCAGCTCGCCCAGTTCACCGCCCTGCACCAGATCGTGCAGCCGCAGGGTCAGCGCGCTCTGGAGCCAGTGCGCGACCACCATGAGCTCCAGCTTGCGCTCGCGCCGCAGGTCATCGATTTCGGGCAGCTCGGCAACAGTGGCCACCAGGGGCTTCTCCACAAGGATCTTGCGGAAACCGAGATCGGCGAGCTCGGTCAGCGGGGCCAGGCGGTGCGTGGGCGGGGTGCACAGATGAACGATGGTGTTCTCGGGGTCCAGCAGCTCCCGCGCCCGGGTCAGACTGTCCACGGCGATCACATCGGAGTCCGACAGCTGCGGCGTGCGAGGGTCGGCGTCATAGACGACGGGTGGCTCGTCGGAGAAGAGTCCGGCATAGCGCTCCATACGGCGCAGACGGCGCAGCACACTCCAGTGCAGTCCGTGGCCGGAGCGGCCGAAACCGACGATCAGCGTCCTCAGCATGGTGGGTTCACTCCTCGGGCAGGCTCGGTCGGTGGTAGCGGTGGGCCGCCTGGGCGGCGATGAGGCGCTCGACGCTCGCCCGCACCCCGGCCGCCGGCCCGTATCCCTCGCACACGGCCGCCAGACCGGGCCGGTACGAGGGGATGCGCGATGGCGAGGTTCATAACGTCCTTTTCTTAACTTTTCGGGCAGTCGAAGGGCAGCAACGGACACGGGCCCGGGTGAGCGACGTGGTGCGGCGGTCCGGGCCGCGACAACGGGGGAGAGGAAGAGCCGAACCAGCGCGTCAGAAGCAGCGGCGGGTCAGCCGGACGGCGTCGAGGAGAAGCGGGCGAAGCCCACCCTCAGGTCGCACCCTCAAGCAAAGGCCACCGCGCCCGGTGGTCCCGACCAGGGCGGTGAAGCGCTGCCACATACACGGCTCCAAAGGTGTGTCAGCGGATACGTCGGCGAGTGCGTCGGCTCTGTCATCTCGTGTCTCCCGTTTCGGCGGATCGGGATGCAGCGAGCGTGCCGACAGACGTCAACACCCGTCAACGAAACCGCCCTTCGAGGCCCGCACTCGCACGCAGAACCGCCTCTGCCCCCCTGCCCGCTGCCACGCCCGCCCCCGACCCGGCCCGTCCTGCCATACGCCCTACACGCCCCCACACGGCCCTTGCCATGCGCTTGCCATCCACGGACCACACCCCCGCACACCACGGCCGCCGAGCCCCGCTCCAGCGTCCGTCTTGGATCTCTCGACCCGGCCCGCCCTACCGTCTTATGACATGGCTTTGGCAACACGGACAGACCGACGACCGTCCATGGCACGCACCCTGTGGGACAGCTCCATCGGCAAGAAGACCGTCATGGCCGTCAGCGGTCTGATCATGCTGCTGTACCTGGTCCTGCACATGCTGGGGAACCTGAAGATCTTCTTCGGCACCGACGACTTCAACGGATACGCCCACTGGCTCCGCACACTGGGAGAGCCGGCCCTGCACTACGAATGGGTGCTGTGGGGCCTACGCGTGGTACTGGTGATCGCGGTCGTCGCCCACGGAATCTCGGCCTACCAACTCAGCCGCCGCGACATCAGGGCACGCCCCACCCAGTACGTCCACAAGAAGCAGAGAGCCACCTACGCGACGAGAACCCTGCGCTGGGGCGGCATCATCCTCGGCCTGTTCATCGTCTGGCACCTGCTGGACCTGACGACCGGCACGGTCCACTCGGGCGGTTTCCAGGAGGGGCGGCCGTACCAGAACGTCGTGGACACCTTCTCCACCTGGTACGGCAACGTCATCTACATCCTGGCGGTCTCGGCCCTGGGCCTGCACATCCGGCACGGCTTCTGGAGTGCCGCCCAGACCCTGGGCGCCGGCAACCGCACCCGCGACCGCGCCCTGAAGGCCACAGCCAATGTTCTCGCACTGCTGCTCACGGTCGGCTTCCTCGTCGTGCCCGTGAGCGTGATGACCGGAGTGGTGAGCTGAAGATGACTTCCTACATGGATTACGAGACCGGTGAGCCGCTCACCGACGGTAAGGCGCCCTCCGGCCCGGTCAACGAGCGCTGGGACAGGCGCCGCTTCGAGGCCAAGCTGGTCAACCCCGCCAACCGCCGCAAGCACACGGTGATCGTCGTCGGGACCGGTCTGGCGGGTGGTTCCGCGGGGGCCACGCTCGCCGAACAGGGCTATCACGTCGTGCAGTTCTGCTATCAGGACTCCCCGCGCCGCGCCCACTCGATTGCCGCGCAGGGCGGTATCAACGCGGCGAAGAACTACCGCAATGACGGCGACTCCATCCACCGGCTCTTCTACGACACCGTCAAGGGCGGGGACTTCCGGGCGCGGGAGTCGAATGTGCACCGGCTGGCGCAGATCTCGGTCGAGATCATCGATCAGTGTGTGGCGCAGGGGGTGCCGTTCGCGCGGGAGTACGGCGGTCTGCTGGACACGCGCTCGTTCGGTGGGGTGCAGGTGTCGCGGACGTTCTATGCGCGGGGTCAGACGGGTCAGCAGTTGCTGCTGGGTGCGTATCAGGCGCTGAGCCGGCAGATCGCGGCCGGGAACATCGAGATGCACGCGCGTACCGAGATGCTGGATCTGATCGTCGTGGACGGGAAGGCGCGCGGGATTGTCGCCAGGGATCTCGTCACCGGGAAGATCGACACCTACTTCGCTGATGCCGTCGTGCTGGCTTCGGGTGGTTACGGCAATGTCTTCTACCTGTCGACGAACGCCATGAACTCCAACGCGACGGCCGTCTGGCGGGCCCATCGCCGCGGTGCCTACTTCGCCAACCCGTGTTTCACGCAGATCCACCCGACGTGCATTCCGCGCACCGGCGATCACCAGTCGAAGCTGACGCTGATGAGTGAGTCGCTGCGTAATGACGGCCGGATCTGGGTGCCGAAGGCCAAGGGCGACACCCGTCCCGCGCATCAGATCCCCGAGGACGAGCGGGACTACTACCTGGAGCGCATCTACCCGTCCTTCGGCAACCTGGTCCCTCGCGACATCGCCTCCCGGGCCGCGAAGAACGTCTGTGACGAGGGCAGGGGAGTGGGCCCCGGCGGCCAGGGCGTCTACCTTGACTTCGCGGATGCCATCGCGCGCATGGGCCGTAAAGCCGTCGAGGCCAAGTACGGCAACCTCTTCGACATGTACCAGCGGATCACCGACGAGGATCCGTATGCGGTGCCGATGCGGATCTATCCCGCCGTGCATTACACGATGGGCGGTTTGTGGGTCGACTACGACCTCCAGACCACCATTCCGGGCCTGTTCGCGGTCGGCGAGGCCAACTTCTCCGACCACGGCGCGAACCGCCTCGGCGCCTCCGCGCTGATGCAGGGCCTCGCGGACGGCTACTTCGTGCTGCCGGCGACCATCAACGACTACCTGGCCCGCAACCCGCACCACGAGCCTGTCACCGACGAACACCCCGTGGTGCAGGAGGTGCTGGCGGAGACGGAAGACCGGCTGCATCTGCTGCTGTCCGTGGACGGTGACCGCACCCCGGACTCCTTCCACCGCGAGGTCGGCGAGTTGATGTGGGAGTTCTGCGGCATGGCGCGCACCGATGCCGGTCTGCGCAAGGCGTTGGAGCGGATCCCGCAGATCCGCGAGGAGTTCTGGCGCCGCATCAAGGTCCCCGGCACCGGCGAGGAGTTCAACCAGTCCCTGGAGAAGGCGAATCGCATCGTCGACTACCTGGAGCTGGCCGAGCTGATGTGCCTGGACGCACTGCACCGCGCCGAGTCCTGCGGCGGCCACTTCCGCGAGGAGTCCCAGACCCCCGAGGGGGAGGCGGCGCGCAAGGACGAGGAGTTCGCGTACGCGGCGGCCTGGGAGTTCACCGGCACCGGCGAGGCTCCGAGTCTGCACAAGGAAGACCTGGTCTTCGAGTACGTTCACCCCACCCAGCGGAGCTACGCATGAAGCTCACCCTGCGCGTCTGGCGCCAGAAGAACGCCCACGCCGAAGGCGCCATGTCCACCTATCAGGTGGACGGGATCTCCTCGGACATGTCGTTCCTGGAGATGCTCGACACCCTCAACGAGGAACTCATCCTGCGCGGCGAGGACCCGGTCGCCTTCGACCACGACTGCCGTGAAGGCATCTGCGGCGCCTGCTCGCTAGTCATCAACGGGGACGCACACGGGCCCGAGCGGACGACCACCTGTCAGCTGCACATGCGGTCCTTCCAGGACGGCGACACGATCGACATCGAGCCGTGGCGGGCCTCGGCCTTCCCGGTGATCAAGGATCTGGTGGTCGACCGGACCGCGTTCGACCGGATCATCCAAGCCGGCGGCTACATCACCGCACCCACCGGCGCCGCACCGGAGGCCCACGCCACGCCGGTGCCCAAGCCGGACGCGGACGTCGCGTTCGAGCACGCGGAGTGCATCGGCTGCGGGGCCTGCGTCGCCGCGTGTCCCAACGGGGCGGCGATGCTGTTCACCTCGGCCAAGGTCAACCACCTCAACGTGCTGCCACAGGGCGGGCCCGAGCGGGAGACCCGGGTGCTGGACATGGTGGCGCAGATGGACGAAGAGGGCTTCGGGGGCTGCACGCTGGCCGGCGAATGCGCGACCGCCTGCCCCAAGGGCATCCCGCTGGTCTCCATCACCGCCATGAACAAGGAATGGCTACGAGCCACCCGCAAGGCGCCCCGTTGACCCACCCCCCACCCCCTCCCCACTACACCCGGATCCGGCCTTTAGCGATCCTCTGCCACCACATGCGCACACTGCGTCATGACCCATCCTTCGGCAACCCTCCCGAAGAGCACCACCACCCTTCTCCTGGCCGAACCCCACACAGGCCGGCGGGCCCGCCGCGCCGCGCTCCTGGCCGCCGAGCCCGACTTGGAGGTCATGGCCACCTGCTCGGACGAAGCGGAGGTCCACACCCAGCTCGAGCGCCGTATCCCCGACGTGGTCCTGACCGACCCGCGGCTACCCGGAACGGGCCCCCACGGCACCGGACTGATCCGACGCCTCACCCAGGGCCCGCACCGCATCCCGGTACTGGTGCTCGCCGACCCCGAGCCACTGCACGCGGCCCTCGAGACGCTCCAAGCGGGCGCCCACGGCCTGCTGTTCAAGGACACCGACGACGACCGGCTACCCCGTGCGGTACGCCTGGTCGCCGGCGGCGAGGCGGTGCTGTCATCCCGGATCACCTGGCCCCTGATCGACGCCTGCGTACAGCGCTCTCCGCTCCCCGCCCTGGACCGCCTCACCCCACGCGAACGTGAGGTCCTGGCACTGACCGGCGCGGGCCTGTCCATCCGGGAGATCGCCGACCGCCTGGTCATCTCCCACTTCACCGCCCGCACCCACGTCAGACGCACCATGGTCAAACTCGGCGCCCGCCGCCGGGCCGGCCTGGTCGCCATCGCCTACGGAGCCGGCGTGGTCCACCCCCGCACACGCCAGCCCGCCCCCTGACCCTCCGACCCCACCCACCATCCCCAACCCCGCCCTCCACATCCGACTATCGGCAGATTTAGCCGTGTGCAAGGGACACCCGAAAGGCTCGCCCCGTACGACCCACGCGTACGGCAGCTCGCTACGCCGTGGCCAGGAACGCGACCACAAAGGGGATCCTGTGATCAGCAGACGCTCGCTCATACGCACCGGTGCAGGCGTTGGCGCGGCCGCCGCGCTGACCGTCTCGACCGGCGGGATGCTGCTGGCCGGAGCCGGCTCCGCGTCAGCCGCGCCTTCCTGGGACAGCCTGCGAGCCGCACTCAACGGCACCCTCGTGCTGCCCGGCGAGTCCACCTACGGTCAGGCGATCCAGCTCCACCAGGCCAAGTGGGACGCGATCCACCCCCAGGCGGTCGCGTACTGCAAGACCGCGTCCGACGTCGCCACCTGTATCCGCTTCGCCCAGAACAACAGCCTCGCCTTCTCGGTCCGCAGCGGTGGCCACAGCAACGCCGGCTACTCCACCTCGCCCGGCCTGGTCGTCGATGTCTCCCGCCTCAACTCCGTGCGCACCACGGGATCCACGGTCCGCCTCGGCCCCGGCGCCCAGGGCGTCGATATCACCAACACCCTCTCCGCGCTGGGCCTCCAGGTCGTCTCCGGCACCTGCCCCACGGTCGCGATGGGCGGCTTCCTCCAGGGCGGCGGCCTCGGCCCGGCATCCCGCAAGTACGGCACGGCCGCCGACCGCCTGGTCTCGGCGAGGGTGGTCCTGGCCGACGGCAAGTCGGTCACGGCCTCGGCCAACGACAACCCGGACCTGTTCTGGGCCCTGCGCGGCGGGGGCGGCGGCAACTTCGGCGTTGTCACGGAGTACGAGGTACGCCCGGTCTCGATCCCGTCCCTCACGCTGTTCAACCTGACCTTCGCCTGGTCCGACGCCGCCGACATCGTCCAGGCCTGGCAGCAGTGGATCATCAGCGGTCCGCGGGAGCTGAACACGCAGCTGCTGTTCACCCTGGCGACCGACCAGGGCGGCGAGCCGCACGTCATCCTCACCGGCACCTACGCGGGCGCGCAGGCCGCCGCCGAGACCGCCCTCAACACCTTCATGACGTCCCACGGCAAGGCCAGCGTGACCCGGCAGGTCGTCGAACTGCCCTACCAGCAGGCCATGATGACCATCTTCGGATGCGGCACGCAGACCGTCAGCGAATGCCACCGCGTCGGCTACTCGCCCGAGGCCGTCCTGCCCCGCGAGTACAACGCCACCTACCGCAACACACTCTTCAGCAAGGCCCAGACCCGCACCTCCATCCAGGACACCCTGGCCCGAATGGAAGCCTCCCTGCGCCCCGGCCAGTTCCGCGTCCTGGCCCTGCTCTCCTACGGCGGCCGCGTCAACGACTACGGCGTCGGCGCCACCGCCTACTCCCACCGCACCACCGAGTTCGAGGTAGGCATCCAGCTCGCCCACACCACAGCGGCCCCGACCCAGGAAGACCGGGCCGCAGGAGATGCCTGGCTCAACACCACCTTCACCACGGTCGAGACGGCCGGCAACCACGAGTCCTACCAGAACTTCATGGACCCGGCCCTGCCCAACTGGCAGCAGGCCTACTACGGCCGCAACTACCCCGTCCTCCAGGCAGTCAAGGCCAACTACGACCCCCACCGCTACTTCAACTTCGCCCAGGCCATCGCCTGACCCTCCCCCTCTCGGCGGTCCGCCCACCCCTGGTAGGAGCGGACCGCCGCCCCCCAACAAAGTCTGGTAACACCTGTTACCATGCCTCTATGGCAAAGACACAACTGGGCGCCCGCGTAGACGACGAGGTCGCCGAACTCGCCAAGGCCCGAGCCAAGGACCGCGGCCTGAGCATCGGCGACTACATTGCCGAACTCGTCCGCGAGGACACCGACGGCCTGCGCGCCCGCGGCCTGGACGCCGCCCGCCGCTTCCTCGACGAACACCAGGCGATCTTCGACGAGGCCGAGGACGCCGACCGCACCGCTCCGGGAGCCCACGCCGCGTAATGGACCTGCACATCGACGTCCCTTGGATCCTGCAGGTCGCCGAGATCGCAGGCGCCCGCGACCCCGCCCCCGACGACTACGGCATCCCGGTCGCCGCGGTAGCAGCCCACAAGGCCGAGCTCCTGGACCAGCCGGTCTACGACGGCCCCTACGCCCGCGCGGCCGCCCTGGTCCACATCCTCGGCCGCTGCCGCTGGCTGGAGCGCTCCAACATGGCTGTAGCCGCCGCGACCGGCGTCATGTACCTCGAAGCCTCGGGCATCCCCCTCAAGCCCACCCGCAACGACGCGATCGCCCTACGCGACCTCCTCCGCGACCCCACCTGCACCACACCTCGCATCGCGACCCTGCTGCGCACCTGGCCGACAGCCACCTGAGGACACCCACCCCACTGTTTGCCTAAACCTATTAGGCAAACACAAGATGACCTCAGCCGAACCACCCCGCACCGGCTCCGAGAGGTCAAGAACCATGGCGCGCGCAGGACTGACCGCACAACGCCTCACACAGGCCGGCGCCGACCTCGCCGACGAGGTCGGCTTCGACGAGGTCACCGTCTCCGCGCTCGCCAGACACTTCGGCGTAAAGGTCGCGAGCCTGTACTCGCACGTGAAGAACTCCCACGACCTCAAAACGAGGATCGCCCTCCTCGCCCTGGAGGAACTCGCCGACCGAGGCACCACCGCCCTCGCCGGCCGAGCCGGAAAAGACGCCCTCACCGCCCTGGCCGACGTCTACCGCGACTACGCCCACGAACACCCCGGCCGCTACGCCGCAGCCCAACTACGCCTCACCCCAGAAGCAGCCGCAGCCAGCGCCGGTGCCAGACACTCCCAGATGACCCGGGCGATCCTGCGCGGCTACGACCTGACAGAACCCGACCAGACCCACGCCGTCCGCCTCCTGGGCAGCACCTTCCACGGCTACATCAGCCTGGAAATGGGCGGCAGCTTCAGCCACAGCGCCCCCGACACCCAGGAAACCTGGACCCGCATCCTGGAAGCCCTGGACACCCTCCTGCGCAACTGGCCAACCACCCCCGCCCCCTGACCACTCACCACTGGGCCATTCCCCTCCCTCGCACGTCAGGACGTGCGGGGTTGCTGCTGGAGCCCTTGGAGGAGGAGGTCGATGAGGCGTCGGGGGTCGTAGCGGGGGTCGTTGTCGTGCCCGATGCAGAGGTTGCCGATGCCGCGCATGAGCTCGTAGGGCTGCGTGCCGGCCCTGATGTCCCCAGCCTCCACCGCGGCGTCGAGCAGCTCAGCACAGACGGGCAGCAGCCGATCCAGGAAGTAGGAGTGCAACGCGGCGAAGCGGTCGCTGTCGGACTGCAGCGCATCGGCGAGCCCGTGCTTGGTGACCAGGAAGTCAACAAAGAGGTCGATCCACTGACGCAGCGCATCGATCGGTGAACCGGCACTGCCCAACAGGGTCGGCCCGGCCTCGGCGCACGCCTCGATCTGATGACGGTAGACGGCGGTGACGAGATCCGCCCGAGTCGGGAAATGGCGATAGATCGTGGCCATCCCGACCCCCGCCTGGGCCGCGATCTGCCGGATCGGCGCATCGACACCAGAGCTGACGAACACCGCTGCGGCGGCAGCGAGCACCGTCTCCCGATTGCGCTGAGCGTCAGCCCGCTTACCTCGGGACGGCGACTCCCCTGCAGGGCTCCCGTTGGCCACCACGAAGTCCTCGTCCTCCCACACCGATTGACAAAACGGAGCAGCGCTCCGAATACTAAGTGGAGCAGCGCTCCGATTCATCCTAACCGAAACGGCTCGCTCCTGCCCCCTGCCCTCTTGCCACTAACTCTTCAGAGCCCCAGCCACCCGGCAGCCACCACCAAAGGAACCTCACCGTGAGCACACCCACCCCGGTTCTGTCCTTCAGCCCCGTAGTCCTCTCCGTACCCGGACGCCCCGTAGACCTCCAGGTTCGCGTCACCGCGCCCGCAACAGGAACCAACCTCCCCGTCATCCTCCTTTCCCACGGCCACGGCCCCTCCAACAACCTCTCCTCACTCAACGGCTACGCACCGCTGGCCAACCTCTGGGCAGCACACGGATTCATCGTCATCCAGCCCACCCACCTCACCTCCAGGACACTGACCCACCTCGTCGCCGACGCACCCGGCGCACCCGACTTCTGGCGCTCCCGCGCCGAGGACATGACCCACATCCTCGACCGGCTCGACGTGATCGAACGCACCGTGCCGCAGCTCGCCGGACGGATCGACCCCACCAAGATCGCCCTCGCAGGACACTCGTTCGGAGGCTTCACCGCCGCCCTCCTACTCGGCGCCGGACTCACCGACCCCGACACCGGAAAACTGGTGCACCTCGCCGAACCCCGGATCAAGGCGGGCGTACTGCTCGCCGCGCCCGGCAGGGGCGGCGAAGCCTTCAACGGCCCCATGGCCCAACAGTGGCCGATCATCGGTGCCGTCGACTTCTCCACCATGACCACCCCCGCGCTGATCGTCGCCGGCGACAAGGACGACCCCCACCACTTCACAGACATGGGACCGGACTGGCACACCGACCCCTACACACTCGCCCCCGCCCCCAAAACCCTGCTCACCCTCTTCGACGCGGAACACGGCCTCGGCGGAATCGCCGGATACGACGCCGCCGAAACCACCGACGAGAACCCCGAACGAGTCACCGCCCTCGCCCACCTCACCGCGTCCTACCTCCACACCCAGCTCCACCCCGGCGCCCCCACCTGGCAAACGGCATGCGAGGCACTGTTGGCCGGCCCCGACCCGGTAGGACAAGCCGAATCCAAGTAGGTCGAAGGGGCACACACCTTCGACGAAGTGGTGGATGCGGATGGCGGCCGCCGAGGGGCCCAGTCAGTCCGGGCACTGTGGCATGCCTACGGCCGTCCCACCCAAACCATCGATCAGACCGAGACCTGCGACGCAGCCTGGCAGACCTGGTAGGAGCTGGCTGGCAAGGTTTCCAGGAAGTCCTCGCTTCGACGTCGAGGCCATTCGGGCCAAGGCACGGCCCGGAAGCGGAGTCGCCGCAGCGTAGAAGCTGCGGCGGCGAAAACGAAGCCATCACGTCCCTGGCCGGCCGCTCTGCGAAGACGCGTCCCTTGGGTTCTTTTTTCCAGGGCCACTGGCGGGGGAACTTCCAACGCTCCGCGCTCACAGTCCTGGTTCCTGCCAGGAGGACCAACGGGACTGACGGGACTCTGCTTTCCGGTTCCCGGACAAACGGCGAGAGGACGCTACAGTCCCGCGGGGCTCGGTCCCGTTTGAGTCCCGTCTGGAAAAGTGCAGGTCAGACTAGCCTTCCCCGTACTTCTACCTGGCAAAGTCTTGACCTGGTGTTTTGTCGCGGGACTCAATGCGGGACTGGAGGACTGCTGCGGCATTGAGCCCCGCGAGTCCGCAAATCCCGCTACTCCCGTGAAGGCCGCCTCGTCGGCTACACCACCCTTGCCGCGGTCGCCGAACGGGACCCCGACAGCGGCCTGTTCGCCCGCAGGACCTTCTTCCTCCTGCCGCACGACCGCGACAGCGACCCCACCGGCGACTACCAGGTCGGCGCGAAGACGCCTCGCTCACAAAAAGGCCGCACGCGTCGCGCCGCGCTTTGGGTTGTACCCCTCAGGCTGGACGATGCCTGCCGGCTATGGTCATCGCCCGGCCTGGTCCCGGTTCAGGATGGCGGGGCGGTCAGGACGGCCTTGGCCGTCAGCCGGAGGTTCCTGATCATCGGATTCGGGTCGCCCTTGCGGCTGACCAGGACGACCCTGCTGGGGGGTGCGCCCTCGATCGGGACGGTGACGAGGTCGGGACGTAGCGAGCTGCGCCGATCTCCGACCGGTAGGACGGCAATCGCCCTGCCACTCGCGACGAGTTCGAGCTTGTCCTCGTAGCTCTCGACCGGCGGCACGTCGGCCCCGAGGATGCGGTACGAAGTCCAGTCCGCGGTCTCGAACGCGCACGGCGCTGCCGCTTCGCCGGCCAGCTCTTCCGCGGTCACCGACGCGCGGTCGGCCAAGGGATGACCGCGCGGGACCACAAGCATCCGGGGCTCCTCGTACAGCGGGGTGGTAAACACGTCGTCGGCGGCGAGCGGCAGCGGGGCCCGCGCGATCAGGGCGTCGACGCGCTTGTCGGACAGTGCCCCGACGTCGCGGCAGCTCAGATGCCGGGTGCTGATCTCCGCGTCAGGGTGACGGCGGCGCAGTTCCCGTACGGCGGCCGTGATCACGAGGTCTTCGAGGTAGCCGATGGCGATGCGTTCGGTCTGGGTTTGTTCGCGCACAACCGTCTCGGCCTGGCGGGCGGCCTGCAGCAGGGCTTGGGCCTGGGGGAGGAATGTCTGGCCGGCCGGAGTGAGCCGGGTGCCCTGGGGGGTGCGGTCCAGCAGTCGTGTGCCGAGATACTTCTCGAGCCGTTGGATCTGGCGGCTCAGCGCCGGCTGGGCCACGTGCAGGTCGGCGGCGGCCCGGCCGAAGTGCTGGTGCGCCGCCACCACGGTGAAGTAGCGCACCAGCCGCAGTTCCAGGTCCTGTCCGAGATCGTTCACCCTTGCAGCGTACGTGTCATGCCGTTTCGGAATGACGAGGTTGCCGAACCGGTCTTGGACGGCCATGCCGTCCTGGATCTTGACTGAAGGAGCAACGTCTCCCCGAGAAAGCGACAGGCGCGATGAAGGCGATCCAGTTCCACGAAGCAGGCGGGCCGGAAGTTCTGCGGTACGACGAGGTGCCGGTTCCCGAGATCGGCCCGGGCGAGGTGCTCGTCCGCGTGCACGCGGCGGGCATCAACCCGCCGGACTGGTACCTGCGTGAGGGGATGAAGGTCATGCCGGCCGAGATGAGGCCGGTGCTGGAGTTCCCTCTGATCCCCGGAACGGACATGTCGGGCGTGGTCCAGGCGGTCGCTCCGGACGTACGGGGGTTCGCCGCCGGTGACGAGGTCTTCGGCATGCTGCGGTTCCCCGGATTCGACGGCCGGACGTACGCCGAGTACGTGGCCGCACCGGCTTCGGACCTGGCTCACAAGCCGGCCGGTATCGACCACGTGCAGGCGGCCGGGGCACCGATGGCCGTGCTGACGGCCTGGCAGTACCTGGTTGAACTCGGCCACGACGTGCCGTCTCCCTTCACCGGCCAGGTGCACCGGCCGGTGCCGATCACGCCGGGGATGACCGTGCTGGTCAACGGGGCGGCCGGTGGAGTGGGCCACTTCGCGGTGCAGCTGGCGAAGTGGAAGGGGGCACACGTCATCGCGGTGGCCTCAAGCCGGCACGAGCAGTTCCTGCGCAAGCTCGGCGCCGATGAGTTCATCGACTACACCACGACGCGGGCCGCGGACGTGGTCAGCGGCGTCGACCTGGTGATCGACACCGTCGGTGGCCCGGACAGCTCACGCTTCCTGAGCGTGCTCAAGCGCGGCGGCACCATGCTTCCGGTGTTCTTCGCCGAGTACGACCCGGAAGAGACGGCGCGTCTGGGCATCACCGTCTCGAACATTCAGGTGCGTTCCAACGGCCCCCAGCTCGCTGGGATCGGGCGCCTGTTCGACGAGGGCAAGCTCCAGGTCGGGGTGGACAGCACCTACCCGCTGTCCGAGGCGGGCCACGCACACACGCGGGCCGCGCAGGGCCACATCCAAGGCAAGATCGTGCTGACGGTGGTCTCGTGATCGCCGAACTCCAGCAGGCGGTGGCGCGCTACTCCCACGCCCTGGACGAGCTGAATGTGGCCGAGCTGGAAGCGGTCCTGGAGGCGTGGTGACGGACGCCGAACGCGACGCACACGCAGCCCGTCTACGCGGACTGCTCTACCTCGCCTGTCCCGACGCCACAGCTCAAGGGATCGAGGACACAGCGAGGGCTATCGCCATATCCCCAGACGACTTCCCTCACGCAGCAGTGCCACAAGCCGCACGGCTCGCCGCGAATGCTGAGGGGCAGATCCCTCGGCAACGACTGAACCTGGACGACGCGGATCTGGCTGGCGCGGACCTGGGTCACGCGTACCTGCACCGTGTGGGCCTGAGCCGTGCGGACTTGAGCCGAGCGGACCTATCCAACGCGAACCTGACCAGCGCGTGTCTGACCGATGCGCGCCTGATCGGCTCGAACCTGATGGGCGCGGTCCTGACCCAAGCGCGTCTGGCTGGCGCGGACCTGGCCGAAGCGAACCTGGGTGGCGCGGACCTGACCGAAGTGAATCTGAGCGGCGCAGTCCTGACCAACGCGGACCTGCGCCATGCGGTCCTGGTTGGCGCAAGGCTGAAGGGCGCGAACCTGATCGGCGCATATCTGAACGGCGCGGTCCTGAGCAGCGCATATCTGGACGGTGCGCGTCTGACCGGCGCGATCCTGACCGACGTGAGCCTGACTGGCGCGAACCTGGTCGGCGCGATCCTGACCGACGTGAGCCTGAGTGGCGCGGACCTGAGTGGCGCGGACCTGACCAACTCGTTCTTCGTACATACGGTTTGGTCTGTGCGGACGGTCTGGCCTGTTGGTGTTGCCCGGCAGATGCGGGAGCGCTCCGTGCCCATCGGCAACGGCCAGTGGCAGGTACAAGGCTCTGGTTCCAACGGAGCCGAGGTGGAAGTACCACCCGTACCCGTCAGTTGATCTCTACCGAGTTGCGTGTGAACGCAGGGCGGCGCCCGCAAGGGGTGCCTGTTTGCGAACTGGTGCTCCCGCACGGACGGGCCGTACTCGGGTTCCGGTAAAAGGCGTACGGCGGCGGTGGCGGGTTGTGTTCGGGCGGTGCTGCGCCGCCCCGCGGGCACGAACGGCTCGAGCGCCGGCCCGCAGCTGCGCGAGCACACCAACGACGTCAATCAGGTCCGCGTCCGGTCGCGACTGCTCGGCATGAGGTGCGCGTACATCTTCAGCGTTAGGCCGGATCGGAGTGTCCGAGGTACTCGGCGAGGGCGACTTAGCAGGATCGGATGCTAGACGCCCTGCACAGCTGGACGCAGACCAGCGCACCCGTCCCCGACAACGAGTTCACCGAGGAGAACAGCGGGAGCGACGGACAACGGCCGCCCGTCTCGTCGGCCTCCGGGATACCACCGCCCGCCAGCACACACACCATCCAGGCGACCTGACACCACCGCACCACACCCCGGGCTCTGGCCTGCCCGGCGACGGCCTCGCCCCGTCTCCCGCACCGAATCACCACCGATCCCCCGGCGGAATCCCCACCAGCAGCCACCCGTGCCGTCCCGCACATTCGGACACCGCATCGAACACCACCCGGAAACGACGAAGATCCCGCCCGATCTTCCGATCGGACGAGATCTCGTCAACTACTCCCGAGCTAACTCAAGAACAGTCGCGTGCAGGGAGTGCAGGGTTTCAACGGCTCGGGGTCAGGACGGGTCGCCGTACTGGAGACCGCGTCCGTTGGTGCCGACGTAGACGCGCCCGAAGGTGTCGGGGTCGCCGGTGACGACGGCGGTGCCGCCGATGTTGCCCCACTGGTGGGCGTCGTCGTTGACGCGGAGCCAGGTGGCGCCCATGTCGGTGGAGCGGAAGACGCCGGTGACGTCCTTGACGGTGCCGATCAGGTACAGGGCCTGGTAGGAGGCGCCGGGCGCCGCCTTGCCGAAGCCGAGGGCGGAGGCGGACTTCACCGTGGTGAGCGTGGTGAACGTCCGGCCGCCGTCGGTGGAGTGCAGCAGCCCCTTGCCGCCGTCGGCGATCCACAGGTCCCCGGCGATGCCGGGAACGGCCGTGAGCTTGCCGGCGGACAGGCCGGTGGCGCGAGCGCTGAAGGTCGCGCCGCCGTCGGTGCTGGCGTAGAGGCTGCCGTCGGCCAGCGAGTAGAAGGTCTGGGCCGAGGAGCGGTCGGCGACGACCACGGCGCCGGTGCCCAGGCCGCCGACCTTCGACCAGCTTGCCCCCTTGTCGGTCGAGCGGTACGGGGCCTGCCCGTCCTCGGTCCAGACGATGGCGGAGCCGTCGGCCGAGAGCGCGACATCGCCGCTGTCGGCGCTGCCCACCGGCTCCGAGGTGAAGCCGGTCCAGGTGCTGCCGCCGTCGGTGGAGTAGGCGCCGTCCTGATCGCCGCCACGGCCGACGCGGACCATCATCGAGGGGTTGGACTGGGCGAAGTCGATGTTCGTGCTGGTGACCATCATCGGGTTCTTCAGCCGCCCGGCGGGCACCTTGGTCAGGGCACTGGAGGAGCC
This sequence comes from Streptomyces sp. NBC_00490, assembly GCF_036013645.1. Classification (NCBI taxonomy): domain Bacteria; kingdom Bacillati; phylum Actinomycetota; class Actinomycetes; order Kitasatosporales; family Streptomycetaceae; genus Streptomyces; species Streptomyces sp. NBC_00490. The sequence goes on from NZ_CP107870.1 coordinate 218,005, forward strand.
GTAGTGGAAACCGCCCAGGTCACCCATGGAGGAGATGACGGTGGCACCGCCGGGCGGGGCGACCGCGTCCAGCACGGCGGTCTCCTCCAGCCCTTGGGCCCCGACGATCCAGTGGCTGGTGCCACCGCTGTCCGAGGCATTGGCGTCCTTGCTGCGCCAGATGCCGCTGCCGGTGCCGTACAGCACGTGCCCGGAGGCGAAGGGGTCGATGGCCAGGGCGGTCATCCAGTGCCCGACGTCGGTACCGACGTAAGGAGCGCCGGAGGCGTCCCGCTCCGACTTGTCGGACAGTGCCTTCCAGTTCGCGCCGCCGTCGGTGCTCCGGTAGATCTCGTCATCGGGCCACCAGCGGTCGAGGGTGGTGACCATCACCGTGGACGGCTTCTGCGGGTCGACGGCCAGACCGGAGAACCCGTAACCGCCCTGGGACGGCGAGATGTTCTTCCACGCCCCACCCGCCGGCGTGTACTTCCACACCGAGCCCGCGGTGACGCCGTTGGGTCCGACGACATCGGTGTACGACAGGTACAGCGAGCCGTCACCGGAGAGCACGCCGTGCTGCGGCATCTGGCCGGTGGGCTGCCCGGAGACGGCCTGCCAGGTGCTGCCGCCGTCGGTGGAGCGGTAGAGGGAGCGGGACTTGTCGGCGACGCCGACGTAGACGTCCTTGCTGCCGGCCGGGCCGTACGTCACGAAGGAGATTCCCGCGCCGCTGCCGGCGCCGTCCTTGACGGGGAACGAGGAGACCTGCCCCCAGGTCACGCCACTGTCGGTGCTGCGCCACAGGCCGTTCTTGCGCGTGCCCAGCAGCAGGGTGGTGTGGTCGCCGGGGTCGATCGCGAGCCGTTCGCCCGCCCCGCGGCCGTCCTCGTTGCTGCCCAGCTTGAAGGGCAGCTCGGTGCGCTGGAAGGTGCGGCCCTGGTCGGTGGAGCGCAACAGCGCACCGTTGCCCGCCCAGCCGTTGGTGTAGGTGCCCGCCCCGATGTAGAGCCGGTTGGGGTCGACGGGGTTGGTGGCCAGCGAGTCGATGCCCAGCAGGTTCCAGTCCTTCTCGCCGAACCGGTCGGTCAGCGGGATCCACTGCTCGGCCCCGGTGTCCCAGCGGTAGGCGCCACCCATGTCGGTGCGCGCGTACAACAGCCCCTTCTCGCTCGGGTTGAACACCAGCCCGGTGACGTAACCGCCACCCACCACCTGGGCGTTCTTCCACGCATACGGTCCGGCCGCGGCCGTGGTCTGCGCCCCACCGGTCCCGGTCGACGGGGTCTCGGCCGTCTTCACCAGCTTCCACTGCTGGTTGGTGCTGTGCCTGTCGGGATACTGCATGACCGTCGCACCCTGGGCGGTGGAGCCTCCGGAGACGTCCAGGACCAGGCCGCTCCTGCGGGAGGTGAAGGTGACGGCGTCGGAACCGCTCACATCGTCGATCCGCCACTCCTGGGAGGCGGCGGAGCTGTCGGTCTGCTGCTCGGCGGCGGCCCGCTCGGCGGTCGAATTGCCCGCTATCCCCAGCACTTTGCCGCTGTTGCGGTTCATCAGCTCGTAGTAGCCGTCCCCGGTGGGCTTCAGCTTCCACTGCTGGTTGGCGGTGTTCTGGTCGGTCCACTGCTGGATGCGGGTGCCGTCGGCGGTGGAGAAGCCGTCGACGTCCAGCACCTTGCCGCTGCGCACCGAAACCAGCCGGTAGTAGGCATCGCCGTCGACCGTCGCGGCCTGCGAGTCCTCCTGGGTGAACAGGAGATACGGCACGACGAGGGCGGGTGCGCCGAGCAGCAGGCCGGTCGCGGTCCAGCGCCGACGGTGACGCCCGCGGCGCCCGCCGGTCGTGGGGTTCTTCATGGGGAGGTGCTCTCCTTGCATGCCGTTCACCAGACAAAGGCGGATCCAGGTCCCGAAGGCCGGATCCGACTCCTTGTCGTCACAGACTGTGCAAAGGGTTGCCGAAGCCGAGATCATTTTTCAGATCAACTCGTCGCAGGCGCAGGCGCAGGCGCAGGCGCAGTGGTCGCTGACGCGCGGCGATGCTCGGCCGCTGGGCTCGGCCGGCGCCGACGACGCTCAACGCACCGGGAAGCCGAACGAGTAACCCTGCTGCCTGAGTTCGGGAAGGATCCGGCGCAGAGCCTCGACGGTCTGGGAGCGGTCGCCGCCCGCGTCGTGGAAGAGGAGCGTCGGCCCGTTGGGCAGCTCCCGCTCGGCGGTGGCGACGATGGCGTCCGCGCCCGGCTGCTCGAAGTCCAGATGATCAAGTACGCCACCGCGATCCGTACCCGTACTGCCTCCACCGAGGCGATCCTGCGCCGCTTCACCCGCAACGCCTCCCACCCCACCTACGCGGCGATGCTGGAGGTCGGCCGCGCACAGAAGACCATCTTCGTGGCCCGCTACCTGCGGCTTCGGGATCTCCAGCGGGAGATCGAGGAGGGCCTGAACGTCATGGAGTCCTCCAACGGCGCCAACTCCGTGATCGGGGCTGGCTATGCCAAGAGCACCCTGGTCGAGGACGGGGAAACCGCAGCGCACAGCCAACATGCGAAAACCCGACCCTGGCGGTGACCAGCTACTTCTCACCGCGCCCTCCGGCAGGCGCAGGCGGGGGCGGTGCGGCGTGGTCCGGCCTCGGGCAGCTGCCTCACATCCGGCTGCGCATTCGGCAGGTCAGGCCTGCGCAATCGACACTGCGGCGCGGCGCAATCGGCTGTGACGGCTGCGCATTCGCGGCTGCGACCACTGCGCAGACTGTCCCGGCCAGCCAGACCTGGGGCGTTCCGGTGAGGGGCGGTGCGCAGGCTGCGCAGCTGCGCGGTGGTGGCTGGCTTCGGTCGCTGCGCAATGGCCGACCGGTTGCACAGCCACCGCGATGTCGATTGCGCAGGCCGCTGACCTGCATGGTCTGGTCTGTGGTCGGGGTCGCAGGGGCCGTGGTCGGGGGTGGTGGGAGCCGTGGTGCGCCCCAGGCCCTCACCTCCTGACCACACCGGATCACGCTGCTCCTCCTCGGCCGCTGACGCGACGGGGCTGCCCGCACCGCAGCCGCGGGCCCCGTCGCGTCAGCGGATCCGCTGCTCCGGGGCTCACCGGAGAGCCTCACCCGAAGGGGGCGATGAGCGGGGTGGTCAGTCACCCCGCCGGTGTGTCCAGCTGACCTGCTCCGCGGGGTGGTGACGGGCCGCCAGATAAGCGCGGAGGGCCCGTCGCGGAGGATGTCGGTGAGGGAGGCGACCAGGATGGGTATGGCATGCCGACTGCCAGACCCGTCGCAAGCACTCGACCGTCCCGTCGGAGCGTGCGCCGGCCGACCCTTACACCCGGCTACGGCACGGCTGAAGTCCGACGCTGCAATTTTCATCCGGGCTGAAGGCCGAGGTTGCCGCGTCGAGCAAGTCCTGGTGGGAAAGGTGCTGTTGCAGCGAGTACGAGTGATCAAGAGCGGTGCGCTGTCGGCGCCGTCTCCTACCCTGCGGTTACGTTCAGCAGTTCAGGTGGGGAGGGGACGACGATGGGCGGCAATGCGTGGAGTCACACGGGCCCGTATCAGCCAGACCTGGCGGTCGCATTCCGGCAGGCTCAGGAAGAGACCCCGGCACGGGACAACCACGGCTTCGTGGGTCGATCCATCGAAGACCTGTGGCGCGATGCGGAGTGGCAGGAGTACATCTTCACTGGCGGCACGTGCACGGTGCTGGACTTCCCCCTCATGATCGACGCCACGGATACCGACGATGGTCCGTTCATGCGGCCGCTGACTGACGATGAAGTGCGCGCGTGGGCTCCCCACGGCCGACCCACATACGAGGAGTGGGACGACGCCCTCGATTCCGAGCGGCTGGCCTTCCCGGGCCGCGCTCAAGGAAACTGCACGGTGCTCTACCGTGACGGCCGACCCGAGCAGATCGGCTACTGGGGCGTCACGGCCGACTAGGGAACGGCACCCCCGCACGGTGCGGCCCCTGGATGCGTCCGGGGCCTTCCTGCTCCGTTTCTTGGAGCGGGTGCAGGAGCGGGATCTGGCCCGTACCCGGCGGTGGATCACCGACGAGGAACGCCGCGAGGCCGAACGTCGGCGCAGCATCGAGGCCCGCCCGCCGGTGCCGGACTGGCTGATCGAGCAGAGCATCGGCCACCACGCCCCGCCGGTGTACGTACACGTCGGCGGCTGCCACATGGCGGGCAAGCGGTCCAAAGGCGCGACGAGGGAGCAGGCGGTACGGGCGCTCACGGAAGGCGTGGACCCGTGCCCGCACTGCTGCCCCGACACCGACCTCGGCATCCTCGAGTGACCGTAGCTCCCAGAGACCGTCCGGGAACGTTGTTCGTGGTGTTGACGGGGTGTGAGGGGCCATCGTCGGCTGGTCGGTGGCCTCTGGCAGACTCACGGAATGGGAATGTTCAAGCGGGCCAAAGAGGCGGAGAGCGCTGGTCAGGCCGAGGGGCCAGCCGACCTGACCGCGTTGTTGCTGCAGGGCGAAGAAATGATCGACCAGTTGGCTCGTGCGCACATGTCCTGGGGGCTGGGCTCGGCGGATCGCTGGGATCTCGATCAGACGACCGGCATCATCACCTGGACGTTCCCCGATAAGACTGCAGCGGCACCGGCGCAGATCCTTGGTAGCTTCAGCCGCGCCTCGGGCTCATGGCTGTGGGCCTGGGCCAACACGAGCATCCTCCCTGAAATGAGCCGCGACGCCAGCATCTTCCGGGACTGGGCCGAAGCTCACGGGCATCCTCACCTCGCCCAGCCGAAGATCGACGCTGACGAGAAGGCTGCTTCGTCACTCGTGGCCTTGGCTGTTCGGGTCACCAATGCGACCGGCTATTACAAGAGCCCGGGAAACAACTCCTCCGTCGTCATCACGTTCGGTCCGGTCACCTTGACCGCTGCCGACGGCACTGTTTCCAGCTTCAGCATCCATATCGGCTAGCGCGGCCCGAGTGGGCCACCCCCGGGAGCTGGGGGTGCCAGCGGCTTGGCGAGGGTGAGGCAACCGCTTCGCGCAGCTCGGCCATGATCTCCTCGTACCGCTGCCTGCTCACGCTCCCGACCTTGGGTAAGTCGGCCATGTCAGCCCCTGCTGCCGAGGCGCAGACTCCTCCTGCCGACGACAAGCCCCGGCCCCACACGGCAGCGTCAACCCGCTGCCCGATCCACAGCAACCAATGGCCAACGCTCCCTGGCAGGGAGGTTCACGGACGGTCTCCCAGGAAGGCGAGAGCGCTCGCCTTCCCCTCGAGGCCGACGAAGGCCGGCATGTTCGGGAACCCGCAGCACACAGCCAACATGCGAAAACCCGACTCCGGCGGTGACCAGCCACTTCTGACCGCGCCCTCTGGCAGACGCAGCCAGGGGCGGTCGTCGTGGTCCGATCTCGGGCAGCTGCCTCACATCCGGCTGCGCAATCGGCCGGGCCGGACCTGCGCAATCGGCACCGCGGCGGCTGCGCAATCGGCTGTGACGGCTGCGCATTCGCGGCCGCTCGCACTGCGCAGACTGTCCCGGCCAGCCTGGCCTGGGGCGCTTTGATGGGGATCTCTGAAAACGACCAGGGGTACTCGTCGCCCCACTCGGGGGGCCAACTGCGAATAGCCGCTATGGTCCGCCTCGTACCGGTGGAGTTACCGACTGATGAGCAGGCCGAGACGTACGGGACGTTCACTACCCGGTGCTGACGGTGGCGCTGGTGACCGGCGGCTGAGACATCGCAGCCCCGGGCCGCTCGCGAAGGGGCTTCGCCGCCTCACGCCGGGCTGATCAGGCCATCCTCGTTCATGACGAAGCGGCCCGTGCCGAGGACCTTCCGGTCGCTGAGCCACTGCAGCGACAGGTTGTGCAGATTCTGGTGTTGGTGTTCCCAAAGCATCTGGTGTCCAGTACCGCGCACTTTGACTATGAGCTTGTTTTTGGGTCCGATGGCGTCGTACAGCTCGGTGACCGAGAAGTTGAGCTCCGGATCCGAGCTCGTCGGCGCGCCCGCCGGCGTGTTCGCCGTCGTGTCGTGCTCCCCATACACGATCATCACGGGCACGATTCCGCCGAGGGCATTGCTCTGTGCCACGGTCGTTCGGTTCCATCCCCACCGGACGAAGTTCCTGACACGGTTCAGGCCTTCCGGTGGACCCCAGGTGCTGCCGACCGGTTCGCTGTCCATGATCGCCTTCCACACCACGTCCACCATGCCGGGTTCCCGCTGGTTCGGGGAGCGCAGCTCGCCGTCCCACGCGCTCACAAAATTCCCTTTCGTCATGAGGGACATCGGAACCCCGGGGAGCGGTAGCGGGTGGCTCGGTGCGGTCGACGTGGCCTCGGGCGGGAAGATCGGCGCGAGCAGGAACATGCTCTCCACGTTTTCCGGCCACTTTTGTGCGTATTGTCCCATCGTGAACGCGGCCGCGGACCAGCCGACGAAGGCGACCTGCTGCACGCCGCACATCTTCTTGATGTACTTCACGACGGTGTGCAGCTCGGCTTGGTCGCTGTCGGAGTTGTTCAGCTGGTAGGGGTAGTTGGGGTCGCACGGGACGAAGCCCGGCGGCCGTGGAGCGAGCAGCTTCTGGTCCTTCTTGCTGAGGTTGCACGGGTCGTCCATCTTGGGACGAGGTGACCGCCCGGAGCCCTGGAGGTCCATCATGAAGACGTCGAAACCGGCCTCCGCCAGTGCCTCGGCCCAGCCATACGTCTTGTACTGGAGATCGAAGCCGGCGAGCACCGGAGCACTCCTGCCGTGAAGCATGAGCACGGGTTTGCCTGCCGCCCAGGGGAACAGCGGGTACGTGCCGTTCCGCTCCCGTACGAAGAGGTGGACCGTCTCGCCTGTGTTCGCGGGAACGCTGGACGTGTGGGGGACCAGGTGGTCGGTCAAAGTGACGCTCGGCCACAAGGGCGGCCACCACTTCGGCTTTGGTGGCCTTGGCACTGACGCTGGCTGCCATGACTCTGGCCACCATTTTGGCCTTCGTGGCCGTGGCCACGGCCATGGCAATGGCCACGGCCAGTTTTGTCTTGGTGGCCGCCAGTCCCTATCCATGGGAATCATCCGTTCCGTGTACTTGGTCCGGGGGCTCATCCCCTTTGAGTCAGCATCGGGAGCCTGCGCGCCCGGCGCCACAGCACGGCCGCCGGTCTAGGCCAATGGGGTCGACCCTCCGATCGGCGTCGCCGAGTTACACGACATGTCGCCCGCTAATCCAGTCAACAGCTGGGTGTCGGCCGCTCGCGCAGCCGACCGAGACGGTGACCGGCTAATCCTGGCGGGACCCGGCGAGGAACACCTCGACCATGACGGTGGCCGCCTGGACTGTCAGAGCGAGTCTGCCTGGGGAATCAAGCCGCGCAACTCCGAGGACACCCCGAGCAGGGAGTGGGGAGATTCAAATATCCCCATCAGGCAGACGGACGACTCCGCCGAAGTGGCCGAGCTGCGCGCAGAGCTCATGCAGGAGCAGCACGCCCGCGCCCTTGCCGAGGCGGAGGCACGGCACCTCAAGGAGCGCCTGGCGGAACGCGCGGGACACCTCGCGGATCTGCAGCGTGCTCTCGCAGAGCTCACACCCGCCCTGGAACGGGCGGCCATCCCCACACCCTCGCCCCCTGCCACGGCCCTGACCGTTCCCGTGCCTGCCCCCGCCGTGGCCCCGGCCGGGCCGGAGGCGGCATCCGCCGGCCGCGACCAGGAGCAGGGCGAGCGGCGGCGCTGGTGGCCCCGCCGCGGCTGACCACCCCGCACCGCGCCGCGCCCGACCCGGCCGGGATCTCCTGCGATATCTGCTGCACAATCTCCTGCGCTATCTGTTGCGCGAGCCTTTCGGGATGCTGCGCGTTGTTGCTGGTGACCACGCCTTTTTGGGCATGGTCGGGGGCCGGACATCCCCCCTGGAGCCTCCCTCAGCCACCCACGATCAGGAAGAAGGAGATGGGGCGGGGCTGGGGCAGAGGTCGGCCCGGCGGAGGGACCGGGCGCCCTGGAGGGGTGTTGCGCGTCGGCGGCGCCTCCGCGCTGCCCGGCCGCTGAAGCGTCCGGCCGCTGAAGCGTCCGGGCGGTGGAGCGTCCGGGCGGTGGAGCAGGGGGCAGCGGGCGGCGGCGAACGGCGAACTGCACTGCTGCGCCAAGGCGTTGCGGTAGGGGACAGCGGACAGTTGGCGAACTGCGCTGTTGCGCCAGGGTGTTGCGGTGGAGGTTGCGCCAAGGGGTTGCGCTGGAGGTTGCGCCAGGGTGTTGCGCTGGAGGTTGCGCAGCCTCCTGGCGGGCGCTCCCGTCACCCCTGGTCAGGAGCCCACTGGGGCGTGGTCTGGGTGCTGACATCCCCCTCAGAGCACCCCACGACCGCCCCGGCACAGAAGAAGAAGGGTGGGAGGGAAACGGGCGGGACGCGGCGAGCACCTCGGGGGATCAGGCGCCGACCCGTTGCTCGCGCGCGCCGGGCGGGGCCGCGCGCGGTCGAGGCGGCGCGGTGTCCGCGCAGCACTTGATGGGACCCGGCGGCACCTGGCCGGACTTCCCGGACCGAGGAGGGTCTCCCAGGAAAGTAGTCGGCACGCCCGGGGCCCCTTGACCACCTCCCCTGATCTGCGGCTTCGCCTGCCCCGCCGGGTCGGCTGAGGCAAGTTATAGAGCAAGTTGAGGGGCAAGTTGTAGGGCAACTTGTAGGGCAAGCCGCCCGTAGCAGGGCCGCCCAGGGAAGTAGTCGGCGCGTTCGGCACCCCTTGACCAAGCCCTCTGACGTGCACGTTCCCCTGACCGAGCCGGATCGGTGAGGCGCCCTGCGAAAAGGGCGCAGCACTCGCGAACGACGGAGTCGTGCCGCTCACTCATCCGGACGGCCCACCAGTGCAGATGCCGTTTCGTGCGCGGGCGTGGTGTGTTCAGTCGTCGTCGGTCTGCTCGGGCTGGCCCGGGTAGAGGCAGTACACGCACCGGGAGGAAGCATCGGTGCGGCCCATGCAGCGCTGGCAGATGCCGCGTTCGAGGACTGGGCCGCGGCCGTCGGCGCATCCGGGACAGGTCATCACCGGCTGCTGGAAACCGAAGCTGATCACCCAGCCAGCGCCTTCGGCAGCCTTGCGGGCGATCCGGGAGACCTCATCGGCGGAACGCTCGTCACCGTCGTCGCCTGTCTGGACGGCCAGGTAGACGGCGAGGCAGTCGTCGGTATCGCACACGACAGCTATGCCGGTAGGCATCCAGTCCCCCTCCCCGGGCGCGGCCCGTAGGCGGCCACGCCGATCCGAACCTCGTGCTGAGAGGTATGCCCCGTGCCCGGGCGCTCACCCGGCACGGCAGTGGTCACGGCGATGGTCCTGCCGTAGCCCCGCCAGACGTCGCTGGCCCCTCGGACGCCGGGCCAGGCATGGGCGTACCGGCGGCTTGTTGCCGTACGCGGGTGATGTGGTCCAGGCCCTCGCGGTGGGCGGGAGGGTCAGCCAGGAAGCGGTCTTCGTGTTTTCGCCACATGGCCTCGGTCCGGGCCTTGGACGCTTCCGGGATGAGGGCTGGCAGCGTCGCCAGCACGGTCAGGGCCAGGCCCACCCATACGACCCGGCCGGGGACGTCGGCCAGGGCGGACACCAGGGCCGCGGAGCCGCTCACGGAGGCAACGGACACGGGGATGTTCATGACGGGGCTACTCCTTGACGGATGTGGTGGCTGAGCGGGGCGGCCTTGGGCTCTTGTCGCCTCTTGGGCTGCAGGTGGCGACACAGACAGGGACGCGCAGACGATGTCGCTGGACAGTGACGGAGCGCAGGGTTAGCGGCGCAACCCCGCTGTCGTGACGGGGTCGCACGATGACTAGGGCGTCGGATACCGGAGCTGCCCCTAGCGCTGGCCCGGGCACGGGCGAGGCCCGGACCGCTGGCGGTCCGGGCCTCGCCTTACTGAAAGACGTGTAACTCCGTCCTGCTGCACACCTGAGTTATGGGGCGCAGACCGGACGATGTGACGCGGCATGTTTGGACGGATCGGGGCGTCCGCCAGTCGGCCTCCTGGATAGAGAACGAACGGCTGCCGCGGGCGTGGCCCCGGTTCTACGCTGGACTATTCAGCACAGCACAGCGCGGGGCCGGGGGAGCAATGAGCGCGGGTACGGTGGCGTCTGACGGTTCGTCGGCACGGCGGTGGTTCATCAGCCACGCCGGTGCGGATCGGGCGTGGGCGGAATGGATCGGCTGGCAGCTCCTGGACGCCGGGCATGAGATCGAGCTGGATTACTGGGACTGGGGTGCGGGCGACAACTTCGTGCTGAAGATGAACGCCGCTCTGGAGCGGGGCCGGTTTTTGGCGTTGTTCTCTCCGGCCTACTTCGAACCGAAGCGGTTCACGACTCCGGAGTGGACCGCGATGGTCGCGAGAAGGGAGAAGATCACCCCGGTCCGTATCGCGGAGGCGACCCCGCCGGCGATTCTGAGTTTCCTCCTGGCCCCGGACCTGTTCAGGCTGGACGACTGCACCGCGCGTGAGGCGCTGTTGCGCGCGGTGAACGGCCCGTCCCGGCCTCGACAGGCGCCGTCGCGGCCGCCGGGGATGCTGGCCCGGGTGAGTGGCAGCGGACCGCGCCTGCCGGGGAGCCTGCCGCGGGTGTGGAACGTGCCGGCCCCGAATGCGGCGTTCACCGGACGCGACAGCATGCTGGTTTACCTGCGGGAGCAGTTGGCGTCCGGTCAGCGGGTGGCGGTCCAGGCTCTGCATGGCCGGGGTGGGGTGGGTAAGACGCAGTTGGCGATCGAGTACGCGCACCGGTTCGCCGGTGAGTATGAGCTGGCGTGGTGGATCGCCGCGGAAGACCCGGCCCTCATCCCGGACCAGCTTGCCGCGCTCGCCCTCCACACGGGTGCCGCGCCCGCGGGAACACCCGCTGCTGACGCGGTCTCCGCGCTCCTCGCCGAACTGCGGACGCGCTCGCGTTGGCTGTTGGTGTTCGACAACGCCGAAGACCCCGACACGCTGGCACCGTTCCTGCCGGGCAGCACTACCGGGCATGTGTTGATCACCTCCCGCAACCCCCACTGGCACAACTACGCCGTTCCCCTCGACGTCGACACCCTCTCCCGGACCGAGTCGGTGGCCTTGCTGCGCGCTCAGGGCGCCGTCCTGACCGACGCGGACGCCGACGACATCGCCGCCGCCCTGGATGACCTTCCCCTCGCGCTCGCGCAGGCGGCCGCGCTCCTGACCCGGGGCTTGTCCGCGGCGGATTTGAAGGAGGAGCTGGAGGAGAACCTGGTTCAGGTGATGGGGCAGGGCCATCCGCCCGGTTACCCGACCGCCTTGGCCGCGCAGGTCCGCCTCACCCGTACCAGCCTGGAGACCGACCATCCCGGGGCGGCCGCGGTGGTGGACGCGCTGGCGTTGCTGGCACCGGAACCGTTCCCCCTCACTACCTGCGCCGCCAGCCGCCTCCCCGACCAGGCCTCCACTCTCCTGAAGGAGACGGTGGGTTCGCGGCTGGCAGCGGTGGAGGCGGTGGAGGCGGTGGCCAGGCACGGTCTGGCCCGCGTCCAGGACGGCACTGTCCAATTGCACCGCCTCACCCAGGACATGCTCAAGGGTCAGATGACCGGCCAGGAGTCCGATCGGGCGGTGGCGGATGCTGAAGCACTCCTGACCGCGGCCAACCCTGGTGACTCCGGTGAGCCGCGGTGGTGGCCGGCCTGGCAGGTGCTGCTTCCGCACGCGCTGGCCCCCGACCCCGCCCGACTCACCACCGACCGGGGTCGGTTCGTGGTGAGGCAGGCGTGCTGGTATCTGATGGATCGTGGGCAGGCCCGCCCGGCCCGGGAGCGGTTGCAACCGCTGTATGACACGTGCCTGCGGCAGCTGGGCCCTGACCACGACGACACCCTGCGGGCCGCCCACACTCTGGCTCGTGCGTACGACGACACCCAGGACCACGAACGCGCCCGCGCCCTGGATGAAGACACCCTCACCCGCCGCCGACGCCTCTACGGCGACGACGATCCCGACACCCTGGACAGCGCCAACAACCTTGCCATCCGGCTGCGGGCGCTGGGACGGCACGAGGAAGCCCTCGCCCTGGACGAGAAGACGCTGGAGACACGGCGTCGGGTGTTGGAGGCGGAGCATCCGAACACGCTGAGCGCGGCGGCCAACCTGGCTGCCCTTCTGGCGAGGGTGGGCCGGGTAGGAGAAGCGGTGGTGTTGGGGGAGGAGACGCTGGAGGTGCAGCGTCGGGTGCTGGGGATGGAGCATCCGGACACGCTTCGTACCGCGAACAATCTTGCTGTGCACTTGCGGGATGCAGGTCGGGTAGGGCAGGCGCGTGTGCTGGGTGAGGAGACGCTGGAGTGGCGACGGCGGGTGTGGGGTGAGGATCACCCTGAGACACGCCGTACTGCGGCGTGGATGGAGCGGCTAGTTAGGGGTGAGAGGGAGCCGAGGGTGGGTGAGTGATGGTGCCGTGGTCTGCCGCCCCGTACCGTCTACCAGCGCATTCCCAGCGCGTTGAGGGCTTCACGGCGTTCGGTGCTGAGTTTGGCGGCCCGCCGCCGGGCGTTGGCGATGA